>JABSQK010000493.1 GCA_013215875.1 Lentisphaeria bacterium | reverse complement strand
CCGATGGTCAAACAAAAACTGATTTCCTTTTCCAAAGTGGATTCATCCACCTCGCAGCTGTACTCTGTAAAATTCCTTATGGATCCATAATTGAATTGTAGTTTGTCGTTCAACATTTATCTATTCTCTTTAATGTGTCAACGTAGATCAAGGGTGAACCACAGGTGTCAAATGCTCAGATCCATCCACGTCTTCAGAACTAGCATCAAGTTCCTGTAGCCACTTATTTGCATATGTCCCATAGCGATTTGCCAGTTCCGTTATATCATCTCTATACTTATCGTTCAGATAATCAAGAAATTCCTTCGGTATTTCAGCGGTTACAGATTGGTTAACAGGCTTGCTCATACTATCCGGATAAAAGGCTTGGTTGCATCCAATATGATTGCATATTTCATCAAGTAACTCTTTTGGGTTCTCTTCAATTGCGTCAAAGAACCCGATTAATACATTTGTTTGGTCGAAGTATTTCGAATAAAGATCAATGGTTCTTATATAATCTGAACGTAGCGACTGCGAATTGGAATCAACAGCTCGCTTGAAGGCACGAAAATCACTCAAGACAGTATCATTACCACTTTTTCCAGCCCGCATTTTCAACATAGACCAGGCTCTACAAATTGGGTTTCGCAAAATAAACACGAGTTTTACATCGGGTAAAAGTTCCTTCATCCGCTTCACGTCCGCCTCATTTAATAATGCATAAGAAGGTGTAATATCCCCGGTGATAAGAGATTCAGACTGAAATAAGTCCAAGTACCAACTATCAGAAAAATCTGAAAAGTGATATCGGATCCACCACTTCGCGTGTTTAAAATTTAAGCGCAAAATCGCACGAGAAATTCGAACGAAACACCTTGCTAAATAGCGCATCTTCTTTAAGCGTACAATCAGCCTGGTCTTACTTAGAACGTTGGTTGAAGGGTAATCTGTGGAGCGATCAAAATAATGCAACTCTTTGACTGGTGGCATTGCACATTCTGGATGATTTGATATCATCTCATATAGCCATGAGGTTCCTGCTTTTTGTGCGCCAATACAAATAAAATCTGGTTTCATCTTAATTACTTTTGGTTTGCAGTAAAATGCACTGCTTATTGAGTTGAATAATAACGAATGAAGGATCGTTTGTCAATCGGCCACTAAACTAAATTATTCGCATATCTAAGTGTCATGGATTCCGAGTATCCTGAACCAGAAAGAACCGCCACCTTCATTGGCCTAAACACAAGCGTATGAAATCGGCAATGTGTTTGATCGCCTCGCGGCTTTCGGGAAGTTCACGGATCTGAAAGACATGAACTTGGCCTGGCCACACTTCGAGCGTCACATCAACCCCATCCGCTTCCGCCTTAGCTGCCACACGAACGCTATCGTCACGAATCACCTCATAGTCGCCCACCTGAATAAGCAGTGGTGGAATGCCCGTGTAGTCGCCAAATATTGGCGAGATGAGAGGGTCACGCAGGTCAGCTCCGTCAGCATATAAGTTTACGAAGTCGGGCAAGCAACTGGGATGCATATAGAGTTCCTTTTCTGCCTGACTCTGGATGGACTCACTGGCCAATGTCATATCGGTAAATGCAGACATTGGCACGCCGCCCAATGGCAGCGCTAGACACCGATCTCGCAGCGCGAGCAATGTCGCCAGGGTCAAACCACCACCGGCAGAATCCCCGACAATAAAACTTGCCTTGGCCGGTGCCGGCCCATATGGCCCTGATTTAAGCATCCATTCATGGGCAGAGATACAATCTTCAAGCCCCGCAGGGAATGGATCTTCCGGAGCCAGTCGATAATCGACGAGAAGTACAGCACACTGAGACGCTGCTGAGAGATCAGCAGCAAAAGGAAGATATTTTGCACCTGAACCTGAGACATAGCCGCCGCCATGTAGATACAAAATCCGCAGATCAGGGTCGGCACCCGGCGCCACAACCCACTCACAGGGTATATCGCCAATCCGCGAACGCATGCACTCGACATCTTTGCTAGCAGGCTCCATCCGCGCCGCCATGCATTCCCGCAAACCTTCCAGGTCAAATTCGTTACCCGGAGCACCAAATTGCAGACCCTTGCGACCCTCTTCCCAAAAATCAATACTTTCCTGCGAGATCATCAGTTTCCTCTAGATGAATCTAGAATGAGCGTTATGCCCATCCCAATTGTTGAAGACTGATGCTGTCGTTCCAGATCTTTGTCATGTGCCGAATGAGACTACCGTCGAACTGCATCGCGTAGACGTAGTCGGCTGCTATGCTCTTGCCCGTCGGTTCAACTGGTCCACCCGGCCCAGTTTGCGTACCGTGAAAAACGGCAAACGCTGTTACGCAGTCTCGCTCTTCATCTGCTGCGAAGGATCGCAACTCGTAATGACCATCCGGTACTGGAGTAAGTAGGCCCTTCATCCATTCGGTATAGCCTTGAACTGTATCTATATCATTGAGTACTCCCGTCTGCGCCGAAAACGTCGCATCAGGATGGCAGTACGCTTTACAGCCTTCCCAACCCTCTCCGGTCTCACATGCTTCGAAAAATAACTTAGCTTGTCCTAGAATATCACTCATCTTTTTCTCCTCTATTTAACGGTTAATTGATCCTGAAAATCCACTATATCACTCATAAAATAATTTGAAGATATTTCGAGACGACCAAGATCCCGCTTGTAGCTTCATTTCAACATAACACGAGCTTGGTAAAATGAAATCAAAGAGCAAGACGGTCTACTTTATTAGTTTAAAGTCCACCATGCAATAGCACTCACAATCTTGTAATAATCGTTTTATTTTAATCTGATCATTTACCTTTAAATCGAGTACGCGCTTCAGAAAAATTTCGTCGTAGATGTACTTTCCAGCCGCATCTTTCTTAAATTTACCATTTTTATCTTTTAATATTTTGAATGCCGAAAACCCAATGACTTTATCCTTACTCGTTTTAATTTTTAGAAATGCCATTTTTAAACTTTTGTGTTGCTTAACTTCCACTACGGCACCCTTATAAAACTTATACTTGAGCTTTCCACCTGCACATAATACAGAGGTGAAACTGATAACAATGATTGAGAGAACGAATTTATTCATATCGTATCCTGTATTTCAGTTAAACTAAAGCGTTATCACTTTTGGCAAAATGACTACGATTGTAATGCAAAAAAGCCACTGGCAACGATGGTGAATAAGAAAAGAACTGTCATACCAATCTTACCCAGGCTAAATGCTCGACCCTTTTTTCCTAGTACTAGGTATGTACCCGGAAGTATTACAAAAATAAAAATACAGATATGAATAAATCCTTTAAGATCATTATTATATCTGAAAAAACTCAGGGTCGCTACAACAGAAACGACGACTGTTAGAAACCAAAATAGTAAAATAAAAGAATAACCTATAGAGGTAATTTCTTTGCCGCTATTATTCGTAGCAAACATAAACATCATTCTATGTTTCATTTCTGATGGAGAAATATTATTAATTAAAGAGAGAAATCCAAGTGAAAGGCTTCCTATTCCATATGCGATTAGACCAGTCGTAAATAAAATAAGCGCACCCATAGTCGCTTGATATACAATAACTGAAATTACCACTCCAACAATTATTACAAAAAGTCCAGTCATGAACATAATACTAGGCGATCTGTCATCATTCTTAAATAATTGCTCATTATATCCACAATAGTTGCATTCACTAGCATCTATCATTGCATTTTCACATGTTGGACATTTCGTCAGCACTTCATATTTCGTATCATCTTCTGGTCCTCGTTCTGCCCTTTTCTTGCATGGCATGCATATCCCACCAGTGGCTTTAGCGGTACTTGGCAAAATTGTTAATGTGCAATCGATATTTTTACATGTGACTCTAGGCATAATATAATTTCTTCATTATTTTATTTCCATTAGCTTCTCGTCACAGTTTTTTAATTCCTGCAACGTCCCAGAGTTTACTCTCTTGACCAACTCGCTGGGGTTCTGTTTATCAGGCACCCTTTCCTGAAAACCGGGCAGTTCGAATATCGACTTCATTACTTGTTGACTCGGCCAATGGACCATACAAAGATGGGCGGCGAGCTGTCATCCATCGCCGTCCAGTATTATGTTCTCGAAGTTTTGGATCCAGTGTAGATATGACCATCGCATCGCATGCTTTCCAAGTTTCAGATAAGATTCGCCCATATGTATCTAAAATCATAGCATTGCCTGTCCGTATCTCATCATCATCTTTACCAACCCCATTACTGAAAATATAGAAAACGCCATTATCATGAGCACGGCTTGGTAACCAGCGAAGTAACCAGCCTCGTCCTTTATCTCCTTTAAACTCTCTTTCTATACTCTCAGGATCGTTTTCCCGGTTTTCCCATAATTGAGTCTCGATGATTCCCATTTTGTTGGGATCATCAGTTTTACATCCGCCTGTCTGATGAGGGGCAAGGATGATGTCTGCACCATTCAAGGCTGTCATTCGGGCATTTTCAATAATATTGTTATCATAGCAGACCAGCACACCTAGCTTACAGCCTTGTGGCGTATCAAATACTGTATACTCGTCTCCAGAGCTCATGTGCTCGCTGACAAAACAATGCAATTTTCTATGAGATTCTACACGACCATCAGGCATCGCCACAAGATAAGTATTGTAAATGTTGTTATCATCGTCAACTTCTAATAGCCCTACTCCGATCGTCATATTATATGTCTTCGACAAAGCAAGCAGCTCACGAGATGTTTCACTGTTTGATAAGTTTTCCGCCAAAGCCAGCAATTCCTCTTTGGATAATTTCCGAAGGAACCAATACCCCGTCACGCAACACTCCGGAAATACAATAATATCAACATTTTCTTTCGACGCAGCTATAACAAACTCCTCAATTTTCTTCATATTGGAGGCCTTATCACCATCCTTATGCTCAAATTGGATACTAGCGACTTTTACTTCTTTCATAATTAAAATCCTTTTAGAATAGACCCATTGAGTTCACGGGTCGCATAAGCGATCCTGTTCAACGATTTGTTATATGAATACAATTAGAGTTCCTTGCGAGAAATGGATATCGTAACACCAGCCTTAATAGTCTGGTATATTACACAATATCTTTCTGTGAGCTGAAGAAGTTTATTTAATGTTTCTTCAGATTCGACAGAGCTGATGAGAAAAGTCATTCGTATTTCTTTAAAACCAACAGGAACTGTTTTATCTACCCCTAGTGTGCCGCGAAAGTCTAAGTCACCTTCTGCTAATATTCTTGCATCTTCGACCTTTAGACTCATGGCAGTCGATACAGCGCTAAAGGTTACTCCTGCACATGCCACAAGAGCGTCAAGTAACATGTCGCCCGAGCAAAGTTGTGAACCGTCACCACCAGTTGCGGGGTGTAGACCAGCTTCAGAGATGGCTTTGCCCGTGCCTATTTTACAAGAAAGGCCCTTGGTGGGCCTACCTTCTGATTTTAGTGTAACAAGGGCAGACTCTGGATTGTCACGATACAGCTCCTTCAGAGGTGCTTGAATGGATTTTAGTTCTTCAGAATTCATTAGACTCCTTCATCGAAAATATGTGTTGCATTAATCAGATATATACACATTGGCATATCTGAATTCTCTAGGTAATTTATACTCAAAATTTTCATTTACTTTATAAATACGAGAATCGATTTATTTTTCATCTGACTCAATCGCATAACGTTTCACTTGTTGTTTCATTTCAACATAACTCGACATGTTTACTCCCTATTTTGGCAAACGTCCCAGTTGATAATTGAAGATAACGGACATAGGACGGATTGTCAATTGAGTACTATATCACTTGTATTTTTTTATCCAAATTAATGGGTAATGTCTTTCAAGTTCATGAGCTTACCAAATTCAAGATCTAGCGAAGGGGGATCCCATTTTGTTATACCATTTCTCGGACTATAGGTTAGCTCCCCGAAGATAATGTGCCCATCCACGTTATACAAATCAACCTTGAGATGTGGATACCCCTGACTTAAACTTTGAGCCATTAAAACCATTTCATTGAATCCGACGGGCTTCTCAAACGGTTGAATCGGCCGGGGAACATTGTCGATAAAGTTTACATGGCTCGCTGTCCAGTCCAGGTTGTAATAATCGCGCACCATCGTTCCATCTATTACACCTGCTTCCACCTGAAAAAAGGCAACCTCACCATGAAAACAATAGAACTTGTAATCCTTTATGGCATCCCCCTCTGCACCTATGTAGGCTTCTGCAATTATTTTTTTCGGCATCTTACTGTAATGAAATTCACCCTT
The DNA here is from genome assembly GCA_013215875.1 of Lentisphaeria bacterium. Lineage (GTDB taxonomy): Bacteria > Verrucomicrobiota > Lentisphaeria > JABSQK01 > JABSQK01 > JABSQK01. Next base: position 1,834 of record JABSQK010000493.1, on the reverse strand, counting down.
TTTAAAACCAAAGTTACGAGACATGGACTCCTTTACCTCATCTTTAAATTTTTCCCGGGAGAACGTGCCCTTATCCTTGATAAACCAACGGTATTTGGGGCCTGAGCCGTTATTCAACTTCAAGACAAAGCGATTCGGCAAACGCTCCCAATCAATTTCTTCAGGCGAATCCCAGCATCCGTATAACTCAACTAAATTATTGCCGTAGCCCTTTGATTTCACAAATTCTCGAACTGCATATTTATCCGCCCGTGAAATGACTTTGTCATCAGTATGTTGTTGATTGAATTTGAGCCATTGGATTTTTTCGCAATATGTCTGAGGATTTCGCAGATTTAATGGGTAACCCAATTGATTCATGAATTTTTTCATTAATCTTTTTTTAATCTCGCGTCTCTCCAAGTACTTTCGAAGTATTTTAGGTATAAAACAAATTCTCATTGATTATAATTATCTATTTTTATTTAAACAAGTCAACTTTGGCATCAGCCATCCATACCAACAATCTTAAGCATCATAACGTTCGCGTTGATAATTAACGATAACGGACGAAGGACGGTTTGTCAATTATCAGACTTCTTGTTAGAAATTGTTTCTTTTTGCCATTCTGGAGAAATTTTTCCGAAATAAATACTGCTATTTACGAGTTTTAAACCAGTAGCTGTATACAAAAACTTTTCACAATATCTCTGGCCACCATTCCCTTGGATTTTATACTCCACAATTATTTCAACCTCTTTTTTACCCAGAAAAACAATTATGCTTTTATATTCAGGTTGGACTCCCTTCTCATTTGGTTTCCCCATGAATAGGAGTTTATCCCTTTGCGTAAAAATTAAAACGGTGCCACCTTGTTCTTTTTTTAACGTATATAGTGTGACCTTAATAGAATCAAATTTCTGAATTTTCAGCATAAAACTACTTGAGAGCATAAAATCTCCCTCGTGCGATGTCAATTTTTTAGGTAAATCTTCACTTTGACATATCAGCGAAAGGAGGCATAAAATTAATATCGGTTTTCTATATTCCATATTCTCAACCATAACGTTTTGCGACAGCGGTGCCACTTGTCGGCATCCGCTGCACGTAATTGCTCTATTTATTGGCCAGTAAAACTACCATTTTTTGTAAGGCAGAAATTTCCCATTCATAGTAATTTTTACACGGTCACCTTTGGGATCATTTTCTTTATCAACTGAAAGCGTGAAGTCGATTGCACTCATAATGCCATCACCAAACTTCTCATGAATTACAGCCTTCATAGGCATTCCATATACTTGCATAATTTCATAAAAACGATATACCAGAGGATCGGTAGGAACGATAGGTCCAAGTCCTTTGCTTGGACATTCGGTTAGCTTTGCAACGATCTCTTCATCAAGTACCAGTTCAGAACTTATTATTGCAGCCTCTTCTTCAGAAGCACTCGCTTGGCAATAGAAAAGTGATGCAACCCAAACTTCATCTCTATTGATAAGATTGCCTAAATCAGCAAAACTCTTTCCTTTTTTCTTCTTTGCTTCTAAAAGCTTTTTTGTAACTTCATATGATTCCATATTTGTCTCCAATTAATGTGTTGAAATATAACGTTTCAATTCTCCGGCTGGTCTGGAGAAATTTCTTGTTGGGATTTATTTTTCTTTTCTTTTTCAGCATCGTATAATTTCCAAAAGTATTTTATACTTTTATCATTTATGTGCACCCTAGCCATTAATCGTATAAACGTCCTTATAAATAGGGTTACACTTAAACCCTTTTCGTTTTCTTAAATTAATGTCAATATGTTTATTTTCAAGCATAAAGTTTTTAGCTGCCTGCCTGAATGCAATATTTG
>JABSQK010000492.1 GCA_013215875.1 Lentisphaeria bacterium | reverse complement strand
CGTGTTTTACTTCCCGGGGGATATGAAAGATGCCTGGAAAGATGATGCATCGGGCTTTAAGAAAAATGTTGTTGAAATGTCCTATAATATGGGAATTAATATTGTTCACTACTCATTTACCCAATATCTAAAAGCAACCAGAAAGTTGCGCAAGAGATGAGTCGATACTTTACATTTATCTCTTTATTGTTTATTACTCTACTGGGTTTTTCACAAGTCGAGTATGATCAACCGGAGGAGCCTGCAGTAACTAAAGAAGCAGTAGCGAAACAGGAAGCGAATGATGATTCGAAATTGCTTAAGGAAGTGCGGGCAATGACCGAAGCAGTCCATAAGGCCAATACAAAGGCAAGCAAGGCTAAAGTTGGATCTTCTGGCGATAAAGTAGGGGCCTGGCCGGATGGCGCAAAAAAAACGATTTTCCGCTTTATTCGTTTGCGGCATGGTGGAAGAGGAGCAGATTATGGTATGGGAGAGGTGAGTGGAAATGCGGATCGCAATTTCATGAAATACTTTAAAGATATGACAGGGTTTAAAGTTCAACGAAACAGTGAGATAATGCCCATACGTCATTTGCCAAAATTTCCTAAAGGTTTTGCTCCACCATTTGTTTATATTACGGGTACAAATGTAAGTGTATCAGACAAGGAAATTGAGATATTACGAAAGTATGTGATTAATGGCGGCATGATTTTTGCTGATGCCGGTTCGCGTAAATTCGATAGTTCATTTAGGCAAATTGCGAAGCGCCTGAAGCTTGGACCTCTGAGCAAAATTGAAAATACTGACCCAATATTACAGCAGCCATACAAACTTGAAAATGGGGCTTTTACAAATGTACCCCATGGTGGCCGCTTTGCTCAGGGAATAAAACACCGTGGGCGGTGGGTTGTCTTTTATTTTCCCGGCGATTTAAAAGATGCGTGGAAAGACGATGCATCAGGCTTTAAGAAGAATGTTGTTGAAATGTCCTATAAAATGGGGATTAATATCATTCACTACTCATTTACCCAATATCTAAAAGCAACTAGAAAGTTGCGCAAGAGATAGGTTGAATAACACACCGGCACGGGGTCCGGCATGTTTGAAATACGTTAATAGTTAACAGTGGGAGAAATCGAGATGATGAGAAAGACACAGTTTATAAATAGTTTGCTTTGCTTTTGCTTGGTCGCAGTGGGGACTGTGCTCATGATACTGGCGATCAATCTACACATGGGGTCCTTAGTCGCATCGGCAGGATTTTCTGAAGTCGCCAAAACTGACGGCTTCGTTTTAAGCGACTGCTTCTTCATGCTATGGCGATTTTTTATTGAAAACGACGGCATTGTAAATGCTTTTGTAAATAATGGCACTGTTGCCATGATGAAAGCCGCGGCATTTATTTGTGGATTTGTCGCAATCTATATGATTGTCAGTTCCTCACTGGCAATACTTATTCGCAAAAAAATCACTCTGAAACTTTTGCGGCTCAATTGCATACTATATTACCTCATCTTTTTTTACATGTGGTTTTTACTATCCCAATCAATCAATACCATTAGCGGCAATCAAGAACTCTGGGCCTATATGAATGGTGGCGATAAGAATGCAGATAAACTTGCTGCGACATATTGGATGATTAATTTTCTATGGCCAGCAGCAACTCTGCTCGTATTCGTAATCGTGACGCACATTGTATTATGGCGCCGGAAATTCCTCAATTTGTATAATGGTGAGCATATTGAATCTGCCGCGCCGGGCGATCAGATATTTGAAGAGGTCCGTACACATGGCGCAGACCCGCAATGGGGGAAAAGCTTCATTGGCAGTGGCGGCTTGCATGTTTTTGTACTCATCATCCTTCCTATATTAATTAACCTATTTGGCTGTGTTAGCAAAGAGGAAATTCACACATCCAATGATCCAGGAAACCCTTTTGTAGAACTTGTCCTTCGAATAAAGCCCGTGAAAAAACCACGCGATTTAATAATTTTTAATCCCCTATCAAATATCATTCTTTTTAGCCCACCTGGTATTGAAGTTTCAAAGCTTTTGAAACAGATAGATGAAGAAACAAAGGTAACTTACGTCGCTCAAACAGGACAACCTGGAGAGATTGGTGACGGTGGAGAAGGTAAGGGCTGGATTGGCCCTCCAAATAATGCAACCTTTCGATTTGTTCGTCTACAGCATGGAGGCAGAGGCTGGGACTATGGAATGGGTTCGAATGATGGTAATGCGGATAGGAACTTTTTAGAATACTTTAAAGATGTTACACAATTGAAAACACATCGGGAGAGTCAATCGATACCTATTCGTCATCTGGCAAAATATGCCAATGGCTATGCACCGGCATTTGTCTATATCACAGGCACAGGAAATGTCCGCATATCCGATAATGAAATCGAAATCCTAAGAAAGTATATTCTTAAAGGTGGAATGATTTTTGCCGATGCCGGGTCTAAACAATTCGATAGTTCAATTCGCCATGTCACGCGTCGCTTGGGATTTGGCTCTCTACAAGATATAGATACAAATGATGTCATTTTTATGCAACCCTATTCACTTGATAATGGGTCATTTACAAATGTTCCACATGGTGGGCGATATGCCAAGGGAATAAAACATAATGGTCGTTGGGTTGTCTTTTATTTCCCGGGTGATATGAAAGATGCCTGGAAAGACGGCGCTTCAGGATTCATACCAGAAGTCGTAGATATGTCCTATAAAATGGGCCTTAATATTGCCCATTATGCATTCACAAATTATCTCAAAGTAAACAGGAAAATACACAGAAAATGATTCGATACTTTACATTTATCTCTCTATTATTTATTTCGCTACTCGGTTTTTCACAAGTTGAGTATGATGAACCGGAAGAAAGCAAAGAAAGCAAAGAAGCTGTTGCCAAGCAGGAAGCTGCGGACAAGAAAGAGAACGATGATAAAAAATCTGCTTTAGCTGATAAGGACATCGATCCACTGGTAAAAGCGTTGGAGAATTATGAAGTGGGCGATGATATGAGCTTGCCAGTTCGTATCTTCTGGTATTTTGGGGTTATCGGTGTCACATCAATCGGTCTCTATATACTGGCACTCGCATTGTCATTGTTCTCCCTGGTGTTCAAGAATAAAACGCGTATTCTATTTCTTTCCACACTCATCGGTATAGCGGGCTTTGTTACTGCACAAATAAACTCAGATATTATAAGTTCTTTCGAAGTTGACATACTTAAAGAGAAAGAACTTGAATCAATACGGGATAATACCAGAAGACAGAAAGAGGAAGAAGCGCGCTATATAAAAGAGTCAAAGGCAATTGGCTCAAGTAACAAATTTGCTGAAGAGTCTGTAAAGGACTTCAATGAGATGGATAAGCGTAAAAATGAAAAGTCCGATGATGATGATGAAGATGATTACTCAAATACTAAGGTCTATGAAGAGGCTATTAACAAAAAGCTTGAGGCGGAAAAGAAGAAAGCTAAAGGGGAGCTGGAGCCTGCCTATAAATTAGCGGGTAAGAAAAAACGTGTTGAAGGTAAAGTTGTAAAAGAAAAAGCCATTCAAGATGCGGTGAAAGTAGAAGAGAAAGACCAGGGACTCGCGGGTCGGCCCATGCTTCGTAAAGATAAATACCGTGCAGATGATTACGATCGGGTAAATTATTCAATCGCTAAATGGATTTCTGCACTGGCTTTACTCGCATTCCTTATTTCATATGTTTTATGTTTTAATGTGGGACTCAAAACATTATTCCCATTGCCTTTCGCAGGGCCATGGATGGATTTTGTACGGGAAAAAACCTTTACCTACCTCCTGGTCAACCAGCAATTAGATAAAAGTTCAAAAATGATTACAACATGTGTACGGCGAGGAGAAAATTTTATTTACTATGGTGAAGATTACCCACTGGAAGGTGAACTTATATCACGTGTACAATTTAACTGGGGTTCCCTAATCGGACGTGTTGCTTCTGGTATTGCATATTTCTTTCATGATATCGACCGGGCCAGGGCAATGGAACAAAGCCGCTATTTACCAATTCGAAAAATGGGTGAATGGTATGCAACCCGGATTGAGAAATTGACTGTAAAATCACCAAAAACAGCCGACATTATTGATATTACTGTCATGTGTATTAAGCGCGGCATTAAACGCATTTTCATTCGTGCGCCTTTCCTTATTTTTGTTTTTATTGTCAGTATGTTGTGGGTACCCTATATATTTAATATTCACGCGGCATTTAACAATACGGTTTTTTTATATTACTTTGTTACAGTGTCCGTCTCGATGATCTGCATGCTGTTTGTTGATCATCCGTTTATGACAATTTTTCTTCCTGTAAAAGCATACCGTTATGGCAAGATGCCGGAAAATCCTATGGACATGTTTGACTCGGCATGGTTTGGACGGGAAGCATATTGTGTACATGATGAATCGCTCGCCGTGCAGAATCTATTTGAATTTTGCAGTTTTCTTCAAACGAGAGCAGAAACCCGTGCACGGACATTTCGATGCTTGAATATTGTATGGGATTTTCCAAAGCTTCCACCACAGGGAATTATTGACCAACTCACTGATTTCTCCCAGGCGATGAATGTCCGTTTTATATTGATCGCGAGTTCCGGCGAATATGAACAAATCGAACAGAGCAGCTTTCAAACCGTGGAACAAGTCGGCTAAGAAAAACAGTCCGGCTGGAAAACGGCATCTCCCATTAACAATTCGCTCTTGCAGTAGATGGTTTTATTAATTATCCAGGCTAGCAGGTTGTGCATTCAGTAATGCTATGATAATTTAGTTTATGGACAAACAAATAAATCAAATAGCCGAAAAAATGCAAAGAGCGGAGCGCATTTTATTTATCACCGGGGCGGGTATGTCTGCTGGTTCCGGTTTGCCGGTATATCGCGGTATTGGTGGCCTGTATAATAACAAGGACACGGAGGATGGTATACCCATAGAAGATGCTCTCTCTGGATTTAGCTTAAAAAATCGCCCTGAACTTACCTGGAAATATCTCATGCAAATTGAAGAAAATTGCCGTAAGGCGCGCTTCAACCGCGGGCATGAGATCATCGTGGAAATTGAAAAACGTAAAGCTGCTACCTGGGTGCTCACACAGAACATCGATGAATATCACCGCAAGGCCGGGTCACAAAATATGATAGAAATTCACGGGAGTTTTTCTACGGTTTATTGTACTGCATGTTCCTACAGAATAGAGACCGATTCTTATGAGGGCTATGCCTGTCCGCCACTGTGCCCGGATTGTTCAGCAGTCTTACGGCCCAATGTGGTACTCTTCGGTGAGATGCTACCGGAAGACAAACTGGAATCACTCATGCGTGAACTGACAACTGGCTTTGATATGGTTTTTTCAATCGGCACCAGTAGTGTATTTCCCTATATCGTAAAGCCAGTTTTAGATTGCTCGCGCCAGGGTGGAACAACGGTGGAGATAAATCCGACACAAACACCCGTGAGTGAGGACGTAACGTATAAACTTAGCTCAAATGCCACAGATGCTCTGGAAGCGATATACGCCAGGTTCATTCAGGGTGAATAACGGCAAAACATGCCGCATTTTTTATGGACTGAAATGACCTATTTGAATAAATATTTAGAAATTTGTCCGGGCTGGTATGTAATTTGCGCAAGTAGCAGTCTCATAAACGAAATTTAATTCGTTCGTATCTTTAAAGCCCCTGTGCCAAGGGGCTTTTTTCGTTTAAACAGTTTGAAGAGATCTAAACGAAATGGCAGGATACATCGCGTCCGTCTTTCGTTTCCAAAGCCGGTGTATCAGTTTTACATTTATCCTGTGCGAGCGGGCAACGGGTATGAAAGCTGCAGCCACTGGGAGGATTGGATGGTGAGGGCACTTCGCCTTCGAGAATCGTGCGTTCGTCTTGTTCGACACCCGGAATAGGAATTGCAGAAATGAGTGCCTTGGTATAGGGATGCTGTGGATTTTTTATAATTGATTCTGTAGGACCAAGCTCGACAATTTTTCCCAGGTACATCACTGCAATGCGATCGGATATATGTTGCACAACACTTAGATCATGGGAAATGAAGAGGTAGGATAATTCATGTTTATCGGCCAATTCCTGCAGCAGGTTTATCACTTGTGCCTGCACGGATACATCCAGGGCACTGACTGCTTCATCGCATATAATGAATTTCGGTTTTACAGAAATTGCCCGGGCAATGCAAATGCGCTGGCGCTGCCCACCGGAAAATTCATGGGGATAGCGATGTAAAGAATTGGGATCCAGTCCCACTTCTTGCAACCAGTAGCGCACATCTGCTTCTGCTGATTCTTTAATTAACCCGTGGTAAATAAGCCCCTCAGAAATAATGTCGAGAACAGTCATCCGTGCATTCAAAGCAGAATAAGGATCTTGAAATATAAGTTGGATTGACGAACGATAGGGGCGCATACCGGCAGTGGATAGCCCACTAATTTGTTGATCACGAAAATGAACTGTACCAGATGTCGCAGTCTCTAATCCAATAATTGT
>JABSQK010000491.1 GCA_013215875.1 Lentisphaeria bacterium | reverse complement strand
TCACTATCATTAATCGAATCCTCGCTAAATGTTAAATTTTGAACCAGTCTGAATCGAGGCGGGCAATTGGGGATATTAACAACTGAATCTTCGCCTTTGTCATTTTTGAAGTTGCCTTTGCTGGTAGAACTCAGGCGAATATTCCTGATGAGCAACTTGGGGCTTAAAGAGGTGGAATAGAGGCTTAACTTTTCTTTAGGGGCCAAACCTAAATAACCATAGCTTTGATAATGTCCCTGCAAGGCAGGTGCATTCATTACATCATAATGCCGGTAGAGTTTCGCTGTCTTTTTCATGTCCTGTTTAATCTGTTTTAATGTGTCCAGATTTGTTCGTTCTTTTGTATAGTGCATATAAACCAATGCGAAACATTCCACACTGATAAAAAGACTGATAATAAATACTGATAATTCGGTATTTTTATTATGTTTGTAGAGCAGAAAGCTAATGATCAGTATGACCAATGGGCCAAGCATTATGCATGCGAATGAGTTCAACTCGAATGAAACTATTCGATCAATAAACGGAAGCCTTATTTCACTTGTGCTTAAAGCAAGAATAAGGAAGAAGCTTAAAATAATTATGGGTAAAATGAATACGCGTTTATTAAACGACTTATCTGTTAAACGATTGAGAAATAAGATGCCTGCAATAACAAAGAAGATATTGAGAATGCTTGTATAGCGCACGGGTGCCTGAAATTTCCCAACTAAGGGCATATAAGCCATCAGATTATTTAATCCAGTATATCGGCCTGAAGCCAATAATATCAATAGAACACAGATGCTAAGAGCTAGCCAGTATTTTCGATCTTTTTCTTTATGGAAAACTAACGCGCATAAAACAATGAAAAATAGAACCGCTCCGGGATAGGCATAATTTTCTAAGGTGATGGTATAGTTTTTGTCTTCTAGTATGTCGCCTAATGTACCTTGTTTATCGATACTGTATGGAGATAAATAGTAAATGTAAGATGCGGGATGTACGGAAAAGCTATTTCTATAGGCGTTCGAGGTCTCAGACCGATTTGAATTTTCAAGATAGTCATATGTTGGGACAAGTTGCATCATGCCAATAAGAACTGCCGCTAGAGATGAAAGACCCAGGATGGCAATTTTCCTCTTCGTTAGCTCATAACGTTTTGTGGCACAATTAAACAAGATAAACAGGCAAACTGCCAATGCACAAAGCCAGGTCATTTGCGGACTGCCAATAAAAATCATCGAGGCGATAAGAATGAGTATAAAGACGCCATTTTTATAATGTTCGGATTTAAAAAATCGATCCACAAAATATAAGAGTAAAGGAAGATGTGCATAAACCCAGAGCATATTGATGTGTTGGTAATGGACCAGGGCAAAGCTTGATAAGCTAATGGCAGTTGCTCCGGAAATAGCCAAATACTTTTTACAGTTAAAGCGTCGCAGTAAAAGGTAGCCGCCCAGGAAGCAAAATGGAAATACCAGTGCCAGTTCCAAAGACAAGGCTAACTTAAGGGGAAACAGTTTATAGAGGACGATATGGTCTGGATGAAGGATGCCACCTTGCCCTTCACCAAGCATGGAATAACCCCTTAGCAGATAGGGATTCCAAATGCCCGGCTTATTCTCTTCCAGGGCAAGGGATGAAAAACTGCGCCAGTGCATGACTTGGTTATCGAAGTCGAGACTGGAATAGAATTCGCCTTTAAGAATGGGGAGTATGAGAATGATATATAGAATCAGAGCGATGGCGATATTTATATGACTGTAATATTTACGCATTTGACCAGAGCTCTATACCAGATTCGCGGTGTAGTTTTTTATCGATGCCGATTTGCAGAGTTTCGATGCTGCCATATATCAACAATTCTGTTTTTGCCCGTGTCACTGCAGTATACAAAATTTCGCGGCTGAGCAAGCGGTTGTCAGTATCTGGAAGAATAAGCAATGTGGATTGATATTCAGAGCCCTGACTCTTATGCACGGTAATCGCAAAGGCAAGTTCGTAGGGTGCCAAAGTTTCTACAGGAAATCGAATGAATCTATCATTGCGCTGAAATACGGCCCAATAATGATGACGCTTGTCTTTTAATATAATGCCCGTATCACCATTGTAGAGACTCAGGCGATGATCATTTTGTTGAATGATGATTGGCATGCCATGATAAACCGGGCCATATGAATTTGGATCATATACTGCCCTCAGCTGAGTCGATAGATAACTGTTTACAAAATTGCTGCCGTAGACGCTCTGACGTGTCAGGCAAAGTATCTGTACTGTCTGGGTAATTGAGAAAAGTTCTGCTATCGCTTCTTCGGGCCATTGGCTGTCAAAATCGAGTGAACTT
>JABSQK010000490.1 GCA_013215875.1 Lentisphaeria bacterium | reverse complement strand
TATCAACTGCGGGAATTTAAAGGCATCGATATTTCTTATGGAAAAGAGGGTGGGGGCTACCTTGTTATTTCGAGTTACGGAAATAGCAGTTTTGGGGTAATTGACAAAAAGACTTACAAGTTTATTGGTAAATTTAAGATTAAAGGGGCACGCAGATCTTTGGGGCTGGCAATTACAAATCGAAACCTGGGACCTCAATATAAGCAAGGTGTATTCGCCTGCCATACATTGATTAAAGGGAAGGGAAATATTCTCATTTCTAGATGGGGACAGATATTAAATCTAATACTGCCTGAAAGTGTGACACCTGGTAGCCCATAAAGATCAATGTGGACCCGCTATTTTATTGCCATAAATCCTTCAAAACAGATGTACTTTGAAACGGACATATAATCAACAAAACCTGCTCGCTTTAGTAAGTCTATATTTCCCTGCGTTGAAAAAGGTTCAAGCACACCTTTGAGGCTATTCGATTTTGCCATTATTTCATCTGACTTATAGCCTTGCTGAACTTTGTATTCGTTATAGATCCCGGTCATCATATCCTGAAAGCGGGCATCAGGAGCACGCACTTTTTCAAACATAAGAAAACAGCCACCCCAGTTCAATGACTTGTAAATTTTATCGATAAGTTTTTGCCGGTCACGCGGACGAATAAACTGTATGGTATAATAAGCAATGATTAAATCCGCCCCGGAAAAGTCATAGGTCAAAATATCATCATGAACAAATTGTACATTTGAAAAAGTGCTTTCATCCTGTTTTCTTTTTGCTTCATTAATCATATCCATCTCACAATCGATACCGACGAATTTGATAGCCGCTTTGTGACTATTTTTCCCTGCCAATTTCAACGTTAGTTCGCCAGTGGCTGAGCCAAGTTCGTAGGCACAGGAATTGCTTTGCAAAAAATAGTCAGCGATATTGCAGATGATATCATGCCCTTCATCATAGATCGGTACAGACTTCCGTATATGTTCATCGAAATGCTTTGCCGTATCGCCAGAAAACTGCCAGTTGGCATTTTCCGCATTTATATCATCACCAGTATTCATCCCTCTACAGTACTTAAGATTCCAGGAATGTCAGTGGGTCTGTGGATTATTGAAAAACTGAGACGGAGCAGGTGGCATGGTTTGTGCGTCTTTGTATCGGTAAGAAAACTGGAACTTTAGATGACAAAACCTGAAATATCAATTATTTGTCCCGCCTTCAATCGGCCAGATGAATTAAATACGACCATTCAGTGGCTCAGAGCAAATGTCACTATCCCATATGAATTTCTAATTTATGATAACTCACCCGAGCCTTTGAAAGAGTGTCTAAATTTGCAAAGCAAAGAGCTGTACCAGCACATGGGTTCAAACCTCGGAGCTGAGGCTAGAAATGTGGGTGTTTTTGAGGCTAAAGCGTCTTATATTTTAATGTTGGATGATGATTCACACCCGCTTCCAGGGGCAGTGGAATTTGCACTAAAGGAATTATCCAGAACAGATGAATCCGTGGTGGGTCTCATGGGCAATATTAAACGGCCCTGTGGTGCGATGGAGTCATCTCTGCTGCCGACCGTCTACCAGGGCTGTGGTGTACTATTTAAGACAGAAGCATTGCGCCGCATCGGTAATATTTACCCGCAGGATTTTGTATACTATGGCGAAGAGTACTGGCTGACGATGCTGCTCTATAAATATAACTATACATTGGCCTATTGCGATGAATTAAAAATTTGCCACCGCAGCAATAAGAGCAAAGAAAATCTCAGCCGCATCTTTTATTATCTGGGTCGCAATAATGCTGCAATCTGGCACCACTTTGCCCCGGAAAAACATCTACGAAAAATACTCTACGATTCACAGCGACGTTATGAGCTCATTGCAAAAAATGAAGGTGTGGAAACATCTTTCTACCAGGGTTTGTCAGATGCGATTAAATACAATACTGAAGCACGCTTAACAGATGAACAATTCAGATCATTCAGCCTTTTGGATAAATTCGATGAAGGCCTGAATGGCCATCCGCCTAAAAAAGTTGCCCTTTGCGGAACAGGAAAATTTCCAAGCTTCTGGGCAGATTATCTCAAAGGTTACGGCATAGAAGATGTGAAAGTATTTGATTTTAATAAGGGACTGGCTGGTCATGCGATAGGTGAATATGAAATTGAATCAGAATCCCATATTGAAAGATCACTTGATGATGGTTATACACCCATAGTCGGACACAGCTCAATCGTAGATGCAAATAAATGGAAAATGCGCCTCATCGATACCGGCGTCACGCCAGTCAATATTAATTAGAAGGACTTGCTGCGGGTTTTTGGTCTTCAAATTACTTTAAATTATTTTCAAACATTTCTGAAACGTGTTGTATAGCTTCTGTAGTAAAATCATCATTTAATTTAATTATGATCGTATGAGCATCTGGAATATTTATGAAAAATTCCAGGTTCCATTTTTGGAAAGAACCGCTAATTGGATAAGTAGTTTTTTTCCAAATACCCGGGTTTACAATCGTGCCCCTTCCATTTGATGACTGAACGAGCGTGATACATGTATCAAGTATTGGTTCCCATAGGTTCTGGGGAGGAGGGGGGCCCAAGGCCACCACATTCTTTGAATCATTAAAATAACCGTGGAAAATCCCTATACTCTTATCTGAATACAAATGAAACTTTAATTCATTTATTATTATTATATCATCCGGGTCTACTGACGACCGTAAATTACAGCTCGGATCCTGCCCCCTTTTTAAAATATTAAAGGAATAATAATCGTGCATATACCGCATGAAGATGAAGTCCATATAATGAATGATATGGCTCTCAGAATTATTTAGATCAATGACTGAACCGTGCTGCTTATTTCGGTTCATGTAACACAGCAGAATAACCAGAGCAATTCCTGATATAAAATAGAGCAAGGCTGTATTCGTTTCAAAATGATGCACCTCCAACTGAGGAACACGCGATGATAGAAATTTATACATTAGAGGATATTCAATCAATATCGGATACACAGCCAGCCAGCTAGTTACGAGAGAATTAAATTTTTTATATTTGCGATAGAGGTGGATGACAACAAAGCTTGTTAAAGGTCCCAAGGTAATAAAAAGTTTAAGATAGAGTTCTTTATAGGATCCATAAATGGAGAACCAGGGTAAAATATAGACTGAAAGGATGATGGAAATCAACACAAGAAAAACTCCGATGACATACAATAGAACCTTTGATGTGCCTCCACTCATAAGAAACCCTGGGTCACCGTCTTTATACCATGTACTAAAAAGATAGTATGCTCCTCCTTCGAAATACGAGAGTGCAAGACAAGCTAGGAGAATATGTGATTTATAGCCGCTTATGTAAAAAACAATAAAGTAAACAGCTGTGCTGAAGAAAATTTGTCCGCCTAAACCTGCCCAGGTCACAAAGGTTTCGAATTTTGGTGATTTGTCAAATCTCACCCAAGACCAACCAAAGGGCTGAATAACAAATTCCCTTACTGTACCTTTGCATGCATAACAGGCAATAAGATGCCCAAGTTCGTGAAAAATGGTTGATAATACAGTCCCCCAAATAAAGATGCCTATAAGCGCTAAATAATCCATACTTTAGTTTAAGCGATCTTTCAAGGAAAAGCAATATATGGTACAAAATCTGCGGTTTAGACATAAAAACCAGGTGAATAAATGAAAACGATCGCTTCCGAAATGCAAACAGGGCATCATGGGACTTTTACAAAAAGAAACTGTGCATTGTGCGCGAGTCCCAATAAGAAACAATTAATGACGATTGATGCCGCGGCATTCTGCAATGTAAACTTCGCTTATATCGATTCAGCCTGGGATAAACTGGGCTTTGAAAAAGAGTCTGCTTTTCCAATTGTTCAGTGCACGGACTGCGGGTTTATTTTTTCTGAATATTTGCTGGATGATAAATCCCTGAACCTAGTTTATGAAGAAATCATTTCCCCATCCCTATGCAAGGAATATTCATTGTCGAAAGTATGTTTTGATATTAATCGCAGGAATTTTAAAAAGGTACATGCTCTGCTAAATAAGGAGAACTGTGCTACCTGTCTGGATTTTGGAGCCGGCTGGGGAACCTGGAGTTATGTTGCAGACGAATTTTTCCAGGAAACCATTTCTTTTGAAATGAGTGCGATTCGTAAAGCGCACCAAATTGCATATTTGAGAATATTGATGAGTTGATTAAGACAAATCGCAAGTTGCACAAGGCATATGTATAATTACCAGCGGTACTGATTCATGTATTGGTAATTCATGTAAGCGAAGTAGCCAAACATTACAGCAATAAATATATCATCTTTCGTTAACGCGAAACAAGCTACAGCAATAGCAATAATCATGGAGACTTTAAAGGTGCGGAGCATTCCCCGACTATCATTTCCAAACATCTTCCCCTTTTTTGGAATACAGATAATTTGTCCCATGATCTGCCCGCCATCCAATGGGAAAACAGGAATTAAATTGAGGATGGACCAGACCAAATTAATCCATAACATATCACGAATGAATGCGATAACGAAAAAATTAGCAAATATGGGTGCATTGCTGACTGATCCAATATGGTCGATTCCCAGGAAGAGAGCGTACAATAATAATCCAGCTCCAGGGCCTGCAGCGATAACCATAATACGTTGAAAGCGGCTGCGACCCCGTGCATTTATTGCCAGGCCACCCATCCCGTGCAAGACGATATAAACGCCCGATGAGCCATATTTTTTTCCTGTAAGAGCATGTCCCAATTCGTGAACAATTATCGAGATAAGGCAGGCTAATACCCATGCTAGCATTGACGCAAAGTTCTCCGAACCAGTACCATTTAGACCAGAACAGCCAAGTAAAAATATGATTAGCCAAAATAGCGGATGTATGCGAATGGGTATATCAAATAAGGTCCAGTTTAGATCATATTCTGTTTGTGGAGGTTCACCTAACATTTAAAAAGCTACATCCGTATTTTCGAGTTTAAGTAAGTCGCGTTTCATTGGGATGCCGCCATCAAAACCACCGGCTTTACCACCTGCAGCAAGTACTCTATGACAGGGAACAATAAGTGGAAAGGGATTTTTTGCCATTGCAGAACCCACTGCCCGGGAGGCTTTTTCATTGCCGGACTTTTTAGCAACCTCTTTATAAGACAAGGTTTTTCCTGCAGGAATTTTAAACACAGTCTTGTAAACGTTATGGGTAAATGTTCCCGTTTTTTCGAAGTGTAACAAATCAAAATCAAATGCCGTATCTTTGCCATCGAACAGTTTCTCGAGATTTTTTACCGTATCTTTCAGGGCAGCAGAAATGGGGATACTTTTTTTTGCCTTCATTTTTTTTGGCAGACCTATCCCGTAGATCAACTCATCCATCCAGTCGATTTGCACGACCCCCATATCACATTTTAAATAATACGTATTCATTATTAATCCTTTGTTGCTTTAACATATTCACCCTGCCAATTATCGCTTGGCGGATTTTCTAAATAGCCGGTGATACGTATTTTCATTGCATTACTTGGCCCATCATCGGAATTCAAGATTAATGCCTTTTCCAGAAATTCCAATGCGGCATCAAATTTACGCTCCCAGTGAAGCTTCAATGCTTCTTCATAATTATGTATGGTTTCTTTTACCACAATGTCCAGATGTCCCTTTCGATCCATGAGCTCATATATAATGATAGGGATAGTTTTTCCCTTTACGACGATTTTGTCGAGTAGGCGAACTTCAATATGTTCTTTGGCGAGTTCGTATGTCGTCTGGCCAATCATCGTATAAATTCCATAGTCTTTACAGGCAGGTTCAAAACGCGCTGCCTGGTTCACCGCATCGCCCATTACAGTATATTGCATTTTCTGCAAAGAGCCCATGTTGCCCGCTGAGACCGTTCCTGAATTAATACCCATGCGTACCCACAAACGATGCCCGTATTTTTTCTCAAGAAAGTCGCGAATCTCGCACAGCTTTTTTTGTTGATCAATCGCTGCCAGACAGGCAGAAATTGCATGTTTATCATCGCTGTAAGGAACGCCCCAAACGGCCATGATTGCATCGCCCTCATATTTGTCGATGTAACCACGACTCTCTGTGATGATTTCACTCATGGGGGTAAGGTATTCATTTAAAAGCCCCACGAGCAGCTCTGGTGTAAGTGTCTCTGAAATTGTCGTAAAGCCGGCTACATCGGAAAAAAATATGGTCGCTTCCCGGGCTTCGCCTTTCAATGAAAAACTTCCCGGATTTTCTTCAATGTATTGCAAGACATCTTTTGACACCATGGTCTCAAACATGCCACGCACCTTTTTTCGTTCCCTTTCTTCGATGATAAAATGTATCAATAAATGAAAGAACAGTCCCAGGGATAAATAGGTGAGGGGAATGACGATTGGGAAAACTTTATAGTGATAAGAAATACCCATATAAACAATTGTGCAATATATCATACAAAAAAGAAAATAGACGTAGATATAATAACGCGGCCTTAAGAAGACTGCGATTGGGAAGCTGATTAAAAAGATGATCAATAATATAATCAATTGTTCATTATGAGTAGTGGGTAAGATATGAGTGCCGGTGAGAATATTACTTATGGCAGTCATATGAACTGTCACCAATGGTGCGTAGTTGTTGACAGGGATGGGTCCAATATCTGTCGACCCTGTAGCGGTTAAACCAATCAGGACGATTTTATCTTTAATTAAATCACTGATTACCTGGGTATTATTATATTTATTTACTTCGCTAAAAGAAGCCGATTGATAATCAATTGTATCGCCTACAAAATCGAGATACATAACCCCGTAGTCATTTATGGGTATTATTAAATCCGGGTGCTTTTTGGGCTTTATCTTAATATGTTTGCCTAGAATGATTTCTATGTCGTCAGGTCCAATCTCCTCAGCATCAAAGGGATT
>JABSQK010000049.1 GCA_013215875.1 Lentisphaeria bacterium | reverse complement strand
GTCGTATAAAAGGGGTCAAAAATCCGCTTGATTTCATCTAAGGGAATACCGGAACCATTATCTTTAATGTTTATTTGCACATAGTGTCCAGGACTTAAGTCAAAAGGACTTGCACTGCAGTAATGTTCATCGAACTGACATGTCATTAAATCGATACTTATGATACCGCCATCTGGCATGGCATCACGGGCATTGATGCACAAATTCATAATGGCATTTTGGATTTGTGATTTATCACCCGTAATAGTAAGCTGCTCTGCATTTGTACTAAATACAAATTTTATCTTTTTGTCAAAGCTGCTTTTGAGAATCGAGAGCGTATCTGTGAGAATGAAGTTAATGTCTAGTGCTTCAGAAATGATCTCGCTTTTGTGTGAAAAAATAAGTAGTTTATTAATCAATTCTGAGGCTCTGTTTGAGGTTTTATTTATAATTCTAACATATTTTAGATTGCTCTCTGACTTCAGTTTAATATTAAGGAGTTCAGCTGACCCCATGATCGCCGATAGTAAATTATTGAAGTCGTGGGCAATGCCGCCAGCCAACTGTCCGACAGCATCCATTTTTTGAGATTGTCTTAGTTGTTCTTCTAATTCATATTGGCCACTCACATCCCTGAATACAAGAACAACACCGACGATGTCTTCATCTTTATTGCGGATAGGGGCACCTGAATCGGCTATTTGTCTCGTACTGCCATCCTTGGACTTAAGTGAGGTATGATTTGCCAAGCCAACGATTTTTCCGCTTTCAATTACTTTGGTCACTGGATTCTCACACGTTTCGCCTGTTTGGGAATTGAATATATCAAATACATCGACAAGCTTTTCACCCCTGGCATCATCCCTACTCCAACCTGTAAGTTTTTCAGCAATTGGATTCAACCCTGTTATGAATCCATATTTATCAGTGGTTATTACCGCATCGCCAATAGAATTTAAAGTTATTCGTAAATTTTCTTCACTTTCCCTGAGGCTTCGATCCTTATCATTCAGTGTAGAAAGCATTAATTGAAATGATTCGTTTAATCTTTTTATCTCCTTAAATGCTTTATTGAACTTTGGCATATTTATTGATATGTCTTGCTGAATGTCAGACTTGGCTGCTTTTTCAATTGCTACAATCACTTTTTGCATCTCATCGAGGGGTGAGGAAATATACCTGTTTATAATGAAGCTAATCAAAAATGAGATCACTATAATAATAAAAAACAGTGCACCCTGTGACCGAATAATATTATCGATCAGGTGCTTTTCTGAGATCCGAGGATTAATAGAGATATCAATTTCAGCTAATAGTGCTTGTGGACCATCAGTTTTCTGGAAATATAATTTTTGAGTGATTTTTGGTAGTTTATTCAAATTACTAAAATCCTCAGTATGTATCAGTTTACCTGATTCCCGTTTAACCCCGGCAATGATGCTTTCTCTATCTTCAGACCATACAACTATTCCTGCTACGTCTTCTTTTAGAAACTCGGCTTCTATTATGTGATTAATCGTGTTTTTATCAAATGCGTAAATAGGCGTTTTTAGATTGCTTGATAGACGGTTAGCAATTATCTCAAGGTCCTTGTCAATTTTAGACTGAATGGAAATTCCACCCTGGCGATACTCAATTAAGCCAATTATACTGGCGACAATAACCGATACGCCTACAACAATGCAAATAACTTTGTGTGATAAATTCATTTGTTAATTATCCCAAAACCATGATCGTAATTTGGAAGTGACATTGTTCAGAACTATAGATATTTATGATGGTCTTATTTACAAGAAAATCCCTATATCCCTTCGCTTATTAGGACTCTACAGAAATTGCCTGAACTTTCAAGCTGTGTATAAGTTATCCGTTTGCTTCACAAGCTGTTAGCATGCTTAGATAAGAATTAAGTGACTTGAAATTATGCTCCTTTAAGAGAGTCAAATACGAATAAATAGTTTTCCCGTGCACTTAAGCAATCACATAAAGCTACGCCTAAAATAGGACGCCTTCAGGTGCTACCCATAAACTCATATATCGCATCTATTTATATTTTTTTGTTAAATAAATCATGTTAAATGAATTAACAACATTATTCAAACAGAATCTCAGGATTTAAAAAGATATCTTAAAAAATATTAGCTGTTTTTTTATAATCAGCTGAGTGATTCATGATGCTCTATAAGAAAATCTCTAAAACGTTTTTGAAATGTAACGGACAGGTTATCCCCCGGAGTAACAAGTAGTCCCCAGCCACTGCGAGAGGGTTTTAAGGGCACTTCTTTCGGGCGCTGATTTTCACACATGAGGCGATCTTCATTTAACACATTGATCGCAAATTCAATTTGTTTTTCCGGTGCCGGCCCATCAAAGTCCGGAGAAATGGCCAGGGCCCAGAAGACCGTACAGCTTTCTTCGGTATTTGGGCTTGGGATATGTACCAGAACGCGCTCATCTCCATCATGAAAGGATTGGCGAATAGTCGTAAAATTGGGCATGTAACCATGCTGTTTGCGGTGATGCGCCTCTTGAAGCTTTCCCGGAATCTCATCGGGATTCTGCAAGGCGGGGAATGGCGCATTCATCTCATAGCCATCAGCAGTTTCAACAATGTCCATCTCCGGCATAATTTCTTTAGCTGCCAGCCCAAGACTGTTTTTATGAGCAAATGCAAAATGTGTCATGTCTAGATAATTTTCAATTTCGCGACGAAATCCGGCATCGAAAAACATGGGTTCTGCCACCAGATAGTGCCAGTCAGAATTTTCAAATTCGGGTATATTCGGCAACGGGGTAATTTCATCTTTGTCGAGTTTCACCCATATCATGCCGTAGCGTTCCTCTACATCGTAATTATTCAAATGTGCGGATTGCAGGCGTTCACATGGTGGATTCTCAAGTGATGGGATTTTAGTGCATTCGCCCTGCTGATTGAAGCGCCACCCATGATAGGGACATTGCAATTCACCTTTTTCTATACAGCCAAGTTCGAGGCGCATGCCCTTGTGAGGACAGGCTTGATCTGCTGCAAGTAAACCCGTTTCGAAACGGGCAATCACCAGATCAACATTCAAAAGTTTATAATGTATCAGATCGCCAATAGCCAGTGCATCGGAATTGGCTACCGGCTGCCAGGTTTTACGTAATGCTTGAAATGCTAAATCGTCTGTTAATTCGATCATTTCATGAGCTCCCTATTTTATTTAGCTACTGAAAGTATTCACCTTTATATACAATTTGCAAGCCGTGTTATGTGGGGAGGCAATCGCAAGCTACCCTTGATGCTAACCGTAGCGCTTACTTCACGTCTATTCCGCAACTCCACGCACGCCCGCTTTCAATGATCTACTAAAGTTACCCCAATATTGACTATCATGATTTCAGTCGTATCTTGGGGCTATCAAATGTAATTTACTTAACTGGAACGGGAGAACAAAAATGAAGACAGTCTACGGCCTTTGTATTATTCTATCAATGATAAACTCAGTTGCATTAGCTAAGGATTCTGGCAAAAAAAAGAAAGCCGATCCTAAAAAAGTTCGCAAAGCATGGCTCAAGCGGATTCACATCATCAACAATATGGATATTCACTTTCAGAAAACATACAAGTTCAGCACGAAGCCGAACTCTTTTTATGGCATAGATAAGGCAATAAGAGTGAATCCAAAAACAAAAAAAGGATTCGCAAATAAATTCCTTTACGTACAGGTGGATGTAAGTATGGCTGTAAGAATGATCAAGCATAAAAAGAAAGTTACACCAAAAGGCATGTTGTCATATGCAAAGATTTTTTACTACTCTAAGGAAGTGAAAATTCTCTTCCCCGAAGAATACAAAGAAGCAGAAAAAATGTATAAAAAATTCCTAGGTAAATGATGGCAAGCCTGGCAATTCTAGAAACTTATATCAACTAACAAATATGTTTCTTAATTTACTTAAGAATCATACTGATAGATAGGGCAATGATTGCAGCCAGAGGCAATGTGATTAACCATGATAATATTACTTTTAGAATCACAGCCTTATTTGCTTTACCATTGCTAATTCCAAGCGCAAATATCGAGCCTGATGATACATGAGTTGTTGATACGGGCATGCCTAATTTACTGGCAATAATGACAAGGAAAGCAGTGACTACATTTGCAGAGAATGCTTCTTTCTCATCCATTTGAGTTATCTTATTGCTTATTGTTTCGGCAACTTTTCTACTTTGAATTATCCCGCCTATCAACATGGCTAAGCCAAGTACAAATACACCTAGTTCAATATCAAAAAGTTCTATGAATAAAATGAGTCCCGCAATTTTAGGGGTGTCATTTAATGAACGTGCGAAGCATACACTAAACGCACTAAATATATGGAGTCTTCCCAATAGTGTTTTTTCTGGGTTTTCGGTCAAGTTATTTCCTGCAATACTTCCTCCTGTTGATAGAATTCCTGGATTATCCTCTAGGGTCTGAAGGCAATATGATTCATTCATAGTGTCAATTAAAATGTTATCCTGTGGACTCATATTTTCAACAAGGGACAATTTTCGCAAAACAATTTTGGCCCATATTTTTCGACAATATTGAATGGCAATAATCAATGCAAATGCAATAAAGGGACTGACGAGCAGTGGAATTAGAAAACTGTTCCCGAGTGTGCTAAAATTCAAATTCTCACCTGCATAAATGAAGCCTGCACCAATCAATGCACCTATTATACTATGGGTGGTTGAAATAGGAAGGCCGCTAATTGTTGCAATCATTACAGTGGTTGCCGCGGCAATGGCAACTGCAATTAAAAAGCTTGTATTTGAAGCAATTTCAAGAGGGACAAGCCCCTTTGCAGAAAATACTTTTACCAGAGCCGATGCAAAAAATATTGAACATATAGACCCCAGGAATGTAGCGATACTGCTCATTGCCAACGACTTTTTATAGCTTAGGGTTTTGGAACCATAGACAGTTGCAACTCCCTTGAAATTATCATTCGCACCATTAGCATATGCCAGAAATATGGCAACCATAAATAATAAATATATCATAAAAATCCAGTTGAAATACAAATCGTATCATCAGGTACAGAGAGCAATTTAATGCATCGTTACTATAGCATGATTCATTTAAAGTGTGGCTTGTTTATTTACTACATTCATAATGCCCAATTTAGTATGTCAATTATTAATAACAAATGACAGACTGACGAGATAAAAAGGGGTTAAATAAGATACTAACAGTGTTACCTGATAGACGTGCCCACACTACATGCCGAGATCAATGAAATCGCTTTTAGTGGCATAAAAAATGCGCGCTATGCTAAGTCTATTAACGTTACGGTGAGACTCTATGGGTTTGAGGAAAAAGTTTTTATTCATATTTACTATAATAACAATCATTATTGTAGGTATTCTAAATTACGTGCTAAAGGGCAGCCATGAAACACTCATCGAAGGAGAAGTGGTTCGTCTAGGCGACATCATAACTCAGCAAATCGTTTCAGACAGGTTGGCTTATTCCAAAATAGTTGAAAAGCTTCAAGCCGACGGCTTTGGTACATCATTTGAGTCACACATGAAAAAAGGATACATCCCTTTACCGGCACAATTTGTACGAGCGGTTTCAAAACATACTAAAAAGAATAAACGAAATATTTATTCGTATCAGCTAATCAGTAGTTGGAATCTGAATAAGGAACAAGGACTTGTTACCGATTTTGATAATTGGGCATGGGAAAAATTATTAACACAAGAAAAGCTTTTTAAGTCGGAAGACAGCAGGAAAAACATTAATCCACGTGACTGGAAAACCGTTTATCGAATTGAAGAAAATGAAAGTGGTAGAAAAATAATGCATTTAATGTCGGCGGATCCTGCATCAAGTCCCTCGTGCATAAGTTGTCATAATGGCTATGAGAAAAAAGAGAGTCTCATTGAAATCCGAAAACTCCAAGGGCTTACACCTGGCAAACAATGGGAACAGCACGAATTAATGGGTGCCATAAAGGTCTCCGTACCGCTTGATGATGTAATTGAATCAACGAGCCATATTCAAAAATCGGCAACGATGATTATATCCGTAGCGTTAATCATATCATTTGGTATAATTATTAGTCTTTTTTACTATGATGTAATTAATCCTCTTCTGGGTTTAGCAGCTGTCATGAAAAAAATAAGCAATCAAAATTTCACTACAGATATGAATAAATTCAGTTCAAAAGGCAGTGGTGAAGTCAATCAATTGAGTGAAGAGTTCAAATTAATGGTGAATAAGATTCAAGTCCATCAGGGCGAGTTACAAGATAAAAATAAACAACTTGAGATCCACACAGAACAACTAAAAGAATCAGAGCTAGAATTGATAAGCCAAAAAGAACAATTGGAATCACTAAATTTAGACTTGGAACAATTTGCATACAGAAGCTCTCATGATCTAAAAGCACCTCTTTCAACAATTAAGGGATTAGCAAATTTCATCGCTGAGGATATCGAGAACAGAGATTTAGATGAAGCCTTGGCGAATATCAAAAAAGTAAATTACAATGTCACAAAGCTTGAAACTTTAGTTGTCTCTATTCTTGATTTAGCAAAAGCAGATTTGGGCGATGAAAAACGAACCTTAGTCTATATGAATAATATTATAGATGATATAGAAAAGAAGTTTGCTGGCATAATCGATTTGAAAAAAGTTCAATTTACTCAACATATCATATCTAATTCTATCTTAATCCAAGAAGCCAGAATCATCCAAATAATGGAAAATTTAATATTAAACAGTATCAAGTATTCTGACCCTGAAAAGGACTTACAAACGGTGCATATAGAAGTGAAAAATAGTGACGAATTTCATCTGCTTACCATCGCTGATAATGGCTTGGGTATTCCTGAAAAATTTCACAAAGAAGTATTTACACTATTCAAACGCTTTCACCCGGATAATGCCGAAGGCACAGGATTAGGAATGTCATTGGTTAAGCGGCATATAGATCAACTTGATGGAGAGATATCATTTACTAGTTCTGAAGAGGGAACAACATTTAAAATAAAAATACCAATAATAAAGGAAGTATGACAATGAATGACTACCCCATATTGATAATAGACGACAATGAAGGTGACCGGTATATACTAAAGCGACTTTTAAAAGGAACGGGTCTGACTTCAAGCATAAATGAAATGAATAATGGACAATCAGCTATCGATTACTTAAGTAAATTAAATTCGGGTGAATCTGCCACAGATGACTTTCCACCAACAATTATCTTCTTAGATATCAATATGCCATTATTAGATGGATTTCAATTTCTCAATCACTATCATGAATTAAAACTAGACGAATCATTTTCTTCTACAATTATTATGATGTTTTCATCATCAGGTAGAGAAGAGGATAAACGTAAAGCATTTTTGCATGACTGCGTTAAAGGATATATCGTCAAAATGCCTGAATCATCTGATGAATTAAAATTAACTATTTCAAATTCTTTAGCCGGAACAAATCGCAAGGCATAATTAGGCTATCTCTTACATAAATGCAGTTCACTTAAGATTGTTATGTCTTTCCCAAATAATATCGCTATCCAGGGGGTACCCTCAAGTGCTTTCCCCCGATTGATCAGCGTTGCGAAAGTAACGGTGTCAGATGCCCTTAGCAAAGTCAGTTTCAGCGCGAAAATCGGTCGACTCTGAACTCATCGATCATTATTCGCAATGGGCATTTCCACCGCTTCTATTAACTGCGCAATTGCAACGGGCTTGTGTAACGAGCATGATAGAATCAACTCGTCAAAGTCATTATCGTTTTCTATATTACTGTATCCACTCATGAGGATAATAGGCACATCTTGATTTATTTTATGAATTTTTACGGCTGCTTCTTGGCCATTAAGCTTTGGCATACTAAAATCCATCAAGACACAATCAAACGATTCTGGAGATTGTTGAAACACATCCACTGCTTCCTGCCCGTCCACTGCTTTCACAACTTCATAGCCGTAGTATTCGAGAGCTTCCGGTATAGCAAATAGTAGACCCGGTTCATCATCAGCAAAAAGGATTCGCTTTTCTGAGCTATTAATCGAAATTTCATCTACAGATGATTCAAGCTGATTTAAGTCAGCCTTAACAGTGGGGAGTAAGACAGTGAAGCTTGTTCCCTTAAACAGTTCACTGTCAAGGGAAATAATTCCCCCATGCATTTTAATGATTCCTTGTACAGCTGACAGACCAAGGCCTCTACCAGTGAACTTTGTAGTATAGAATGGATCAAAGATTCGAGCTTGTGTTTCTTTATCCCTCAGAGAAACGATAGGAAACGGTCTGTGAGATTCGAGAAAGGCGACAGCAAGGATAGCTGATTTTTGCTAAAATGAATAATGATATAATTGAAATGACACATTTCATACTCTGAGCTCTCCCGTTATAGATTTAAAGACATTCAAAGCGCGATGAAATAATAAGTTATATTACTATAGCGCCTAATAAAACTTGCAATATTGTTATGCCTTCTATTAGAATGTAAACATTTACTTGTCTTCTAAAAGTATAGAAATTATCAACCTTTATTTAAAGACATAAGAATATTAAATACCAAAAACAAAGACTTAGGCTATCTATTTAACTCACATAGTCGCAAGCTTTCTTGAGTCCTTATGCAAATCGATTCCTCCGTTAAATTTAATTTTGTAATTTTTTCCTTACTTATGTGATGTGTTTGAAGTGTCAGGCCTTGTATCTGCTTATAAAAATTACTATAATCTATGCATGGATAAACAAAAAATTCTTATTGTAGATGATGCAGAATCATACCGATTACTTTTAAGTGAGATCCTTTATTTTTATGGTTATGATATTTATTGTGCTAAAGATGGAGTTGAAGCATTGCATCTAATAAAACAAGAAGGAATAAAACTAGTAATTACGGACATTTTAATGCCTGAAATGGATGGCAATGAATTAGTCCGTAATATTAAAAAAATAAATCCTAAAACAAAAGTCATTGGAATGACCGGCGGGGGTGAATTAATATCAGCTGATAGCGCTGAAAAACTATCCAGGATGTACGATTTTGATGAGTTTTTTCAAAAACCAATTACCCACGAAGATTTAATTTCCTATATTCAATAAATGTCATCTAGCTTCTCACAATGACAATCCACTTGTTATTAACCGTACTATAGTGAAGCTGCTATACTGCTCCCATTTAAGACGTTCCTAAAATAATGTAGTATAGTAACTATAAAATCAAAGGAAATGGAACATGAAACGTAGAAAATGG
>JABSQK010000489.1 GCA_013215875.1 Lentisphaeria bacterium | reverse complement strand
TTATTTTTATGGCAGGAAAAAACTGGATGCCGAATAAATACCTTAATACGCCTGTGGCAGATCTTTTTCCATTTAAGTTAAATGACCAGGAAGAGGAAAAGAAGGATGAATTGGATAAAACATTTCCGGTCGAAATTTTAAAATACAGCCAGTATGATGAAATCATTCAGATTGGTGATACGCCTGAAGCAAGTGCTGAGCTGTGGCAGAAGCTACCACCCCTAAAGTGGGTGAGGAACGATGTGAAATCATCCCAGGCATCTGAAATATTGATACAGACTGTCACAGATAAGTTGCCGGTAATGGTAAAAGCAAATGTCGGTAAGGGTAAGGTTCTTTACCTTGGTGCAGACACATTTTGGCTTTGGCGTAAACAGGCCCGCTGGACTTACCATCATCGGTTTTGGGGTCAAATACTTCTCTGGGCAACACTTGGACGGACCACTGGTTCAGGTAAACATGTAAAGCTTATGAGCTCACGCCCGGCGTATTCTCCAGGGGAATCAGTTACGATTAAAGCGCGCTTGCTCGATGAACAGGAGCAACCTTTGAATGATGCTGTAGCCAGTGCAGAAGTCTACAGTAAAAAAACCGGGCAATTAGTTAAAGTAATAGAGCTCAGACATATCGAAGCATCGGCTGGGGAATATACCGCAGAAATTAAAGAACTTGAAAAGGGTCACTACCGGATTGTACCCGTGGTTGAAAATTTGGAGGTATCTGAGGAGGCAGAAATAAATGTGGCAATTCGTGATCTGCCAACGAGTGAGTATGTCGACTTGAAGATGAGCCCGGAGACCTTGAAATCGCTGGCATCGCTCTATGCAATCTATTTTGATGCACAAGCGCTTATCGATACAGTAGAAGAGTTTGAGCTTAAAAAAGAAGAGCGTATCGAAACAGAAATCTGGGATACTTTTTACTTATTGATATTTGTAGCTATACTATTAGGACTGGAGTGGCACTTTCGCCGCAAAAACAAATTGGTATAAATGGTGGTCCGATTACTTAGTCTAGTAATTTTCTCTGCAGTCCTGTCTGCACAATCAGAGATGGGAAAGTTGAAGGAACGATTGGAAGCTGCAATCCCTCAGCTTGGTTCAGACAGTTTTAAACGTCGTCGCCAGGCAGGCAAAGAAGCAGGAACAACTCTTACTGCAATTCAAACCCTTTATCTTCAAACCCTTTACAAAGGCAGTGAAAGAAAGCAACCTGAATCCAAGCAAGATGCCCTGAACATGGTAACGGCCGTCAATAAAAATAAGGCCGTTTTAAAAAGCTTGGATACAGACCTTGCAGCTATTGAATTAGTTCTAAAAACAGCCGTAAAGAGTGCGGATCCGGAAGTGGCGCAACGCAGTAAGATTCTTGTTGAGAATTACCAATTGCCATTGGGCATAAGCACGGTCTCATTCGACGAAAAACTTTGGGCCACATTGCCATATGAAAAATCTGCTTCAACGCAAAATTTCAAACTCAGTATTTTCTCCTTCAATGATAAATACATTGTATTGGATATCGGATATAGCCGCTTTCTAATTCCGTCGACGGAATCTCCCGGCAGCCGACTAGTACAGGATGTAAACTCACTTCAGTACAGTTCAAACAGCCGGTCTAGTGGTAATTTTAGCTTTAGAATTAGCACACGAAATGGACTCACGAATTTAACCCTGAACAAAGAATTTATTTTTATCATCGGGGAAGAGATTCAAATTGCCGGCGTCTCTATAAAGCGACATGTTTCATCGCTTACAATTCTGGAATCAAAAGATAAAGCAAAGCGAACGGTCTACAGTTCAAAAGAATTGCGAGTACTAAACCCGGTTCAAATAAATCAAATTTTTAGAGGATGCGGGGTCGAATAAGATTAGGGGTTTGTCATACCCGGACTTTGCTCCGGGTATGATTATAACACTTAAGTGGGATTGGGAATATAGTATCCGCCGCGGCACTGCTTTAAGTAATTAAGTGCATGCACTTGACCTGTCATTTCCAAGTCATCTTTGTAAACTGGATCGTGCCAGCCTTCAATATCGATAGAACCTTTGAAGCCACCTTCTCGTAAAATAGAGATGACATCCGTCCAGTTTGTATCGCCAAATCCCGGTGTGCGGTGCTGGGCAAAAACATTTGGACCATGCACACCAAATTTCCGTACCACGTCCCACTTTATTGTAGCATCTTTACCATGCACGTGAAAAATTTTGGATACCCAGTCACGGAGTTGTTCGATAGGGTCGATGAGGCTTACCATCTGATGGCAGGGTTCCCACTCGAGTCCGATACTATCAGATTGCACCGCATCAAACATCATGTTCCATGCAGTTGGGTTGTGGGCGATATTCCAGTCGCCACTTTCCCAGTCGCCGCCCATATCGCAATTTTCAAAGGCAATTTTCACACCTTTGTCTTCGGCACGTTTAGTCAGTTCTCCAAATACTTCTTTGAAACGAGGAATCGAATCGGGGATGCTTTTACCACGCAGTCTGCCTGTAAATCCCGCCACAATACTGGCACCAAAGAGGTGGGCATTATCAATACAATCTTCCCACGCTTTTAAGGTCTCTTTATCAATCTCTTCAGTATCCAGAGGATTACCAAAACAACCAAGTGCGTTAATGACAGCACCGGAATCACCAAGGGATGCAGTAATTTTTTCAGCTTGTTCTTGCCAATCTATTTTACCGGTTTTTTGCCAGAACGATAATTGAAAGCTTTCAAATCCATGTTTGAGAATCTGGCCGATGTAATTTGCCGGATCTTTTCCTTCGCCGCCATTTACAATAGTACCAATTCGTATGTCTTCTTTACTGTCTGCCATTTTCGATTCCTTCTACTTTTCTAACTGTTTGCTGTCTTAGTTCTGATTAAGCTTTTAATTTAGGCAGATAAACAAAAAATTCAGTTCCTTTGCCCACTTTTGTTTCTATATGTATCCAGCCACTATGATTCTGGATACAGCCATATGCCATTGCCAGTCCCATTCCGGTACCTTTAAGTTCTTTGGTCGTGAAAAACGGCTCAAATATACGTGCCTTTGTTTCGTCATCAATCCCGGTTCCATTATCTTTTACACGAATGAGAATGTAATCCTCAAAGCTCAAATCGTCATCAATACCTGGTGAAAGATCTGTGGCATTTTCGGCCCGCAGAGTAATGCGTCCGCCCGGTTCAGGAAACGCCTCCATGGCATTGATTAAAAAGTTTAAGATTACCTGTTGGAGCTGTGTTGTATCCCCTTCTACAATCATGGGGTCTGGTTGAATGGCGACTCTAAACTTTATGTCACCACCAGCCAGAGGTCTGAAAAGGTCGGCAGTTTCATTTAGCAGCTGGTTGATATTTATGGGTTTTACAAGATACTTTCCGCCACGGGCAAAACCAAGCATCTGTTGAGTGAGAACAGCGGCACGGTCGGTGGCATTAGAAATAGTGCTTATTAATTTTTGATTTTTTGGATCTTTCCCAACGGATCTATCAAGATGTTCAAGACTGCCTTGTATGGCATGCAGCAGATTGTTAAAGTCATGGGCGATTCCACCGGCAAGTTTACCGACAGCTTCCATGCGTTGGGAACGTTCGAAAAGAGTCTGCTTTTCTTGCAGTTCAACTTCAAGGCTCTTGCGTTGGCTAATGTCACGTGAGACCAGCAGGATACCATGGGTTTGTTGTATAAATATAGGGGAGGCGGTCATTTCCAATATATAATCATTTGTTTCATCGTGCCTGTTTTTCATGATCGCTTCGCAGTTGTAGACTTTATTTTTCACTTTCCAGCTTTTGCCATCGGGTTCATAGAGTTCGCCCCAAACGACCTGGCAACTAAAGTTTTCTCGAAATAAATCGTTGATATTACGCTCAAGAAGGTCTTTAATTTTAAATCCGGACTTTTGTATTGATGTACTATTACAGTCTAGAATGGTGCCATTCTCACTAACAATGAAGATGAGTTCGTGGCTGTTTTCCACCACCATTTGGTAACGCCCTTCCCAATCGCGCACATTGGCCTGGAGCTTTTGTGATTGCCCATAAGCCCCAATAAATGCCTGGATAATATCGAGCGGTTTTCGAGTCGACTCCTTATGTGTTTCACCCACATTTTGCATTGCCAGATAAATGTTCACAAGTATCCCGACAAATAACATGGCCACAGAACGACTAATGAAGCTATGCCGGAGAGAATCCCACCATACCACACTGGTAAAATCCGTCACTAGAAGGTAAAAAAAGGAATCAATAACCTGGGTTAGTACCAGTGCCATGGTCACGGAGATAGCCACACCAAAATTGCGATGACGAAAAATTTCATAAATTATCGGTAAAACGATAAATTCAATCAATATCGACAAGAGTGAGGCGATGATATAAAATCGACTATTGCTAAAGATCGATGCGACAATATTTTTGACCATTATGATATCGACACCCATGGGATTTTTGATAATGAAATATGGGAAAAATATTTGTTTTTCAGTGAGGAATACGAGGTATGAAAATACTGCGACTACAAATACAGTACCCCAGATAAAGCGCTGCGCTTCAAGCGTTCCGTCGACGATGTAGGTAATCAGCAGCAGGGCCATAAAGGGGGAAAAAAAGACGACCGTACCAATATCGACGGAAAGACCGGGATATTGCGGATGGGAGAGCTCCACGCCCATGGCAGTTACCAGCTGCGTTAAAACGATGATTGCGCCGATACATAAATAGTATGAAGCATTGCCTATTACTCGTCTTAAATTGTGCAGCAACATGAGTGAAACCAGAATAAATGTCAGCTCCAGAACCACGAGAGAATAAGAATTTAGATAATCCATATGTGGAACTCTACCATGACTCCTTGATCTTGCGAATAATTAGCCTGGATTTCTCCCAAATACATACTGCTCTAGACCATACGACTGGCATGCTAATTGCGCAGATATTAGGTGATTTGAACCACAATAGAATGTACACAAAATAGTTTAATTATGTTAGATAATATTAATACCCAATCGTTCCAGCGATTTAATGGGAAGTATATGGTTATGTTATGGGCAATAATTGGCCTGTCACTGGCACCTTTTATCGTTTCCTGCCTGGATTTAAGCTCGGGTGCAAATTTGCTCGAGAATGGTCTGATGAAAACATCGATTTTGACGGCATCCATTGTTCTGAGTCTCATGCTTCTGATACTGTCTATTTGTTATTTTATGAATCATCGGGATTACTTTTTTTTAATTTCCATTAGTATTTTGATTTCAGCTGGATGCATCATGTATACTCCGTACTTCATGCAGGCTCCAGATGTCTTTCTTTTCAGCTCATTATTTGCTGGCTTAACCCTCTTAGCCAGTCTGCCTTTTATCCTCTGCATATCGCTGAAATTACCGATGCACAAGTATGCCCCAGGGATATCGATTGCGCTTCCAATTCTCGCTGTGGTAGCGAGCTACGGTCTGATTACGCTTTGCATTAGAGCATCACTGGAGCCCAAGATGCTTTATCAAGGGCTTATCATCTCACAACCATTTGGCTTGATCCCGCTCAATGTGGCACTATTGGCATGCTTTTGGGCATACCCGAAATTTATCAAGACTCAGTTTACCATATCCACCTTCTATCGCACTTTAGGATTGAGCTGTATTCCCATAATTATTGCTTCTATCCACTTGTGCTTTTCATCTATGGAGGCATTTCATGCAGACTTTATTGCGATGAATTTGCTCTATATGTTAACCCTGTTGATTGGGGCCGTTGGCATCTTGATCGAATTTTATTTAACAGGCAGACAGCTGATAAATCATGAGGATTTATTCAGGGAGAAAAATCGCCTGCTTGCCGAATTGCGAGATGATGTACAGCGCTTGGAAATTGATGTTGATGAGGCAGGGGTAGAATTGTTAATTACATCTAAATTAAAAAATGAGTTTAGTACGATCAGTACGTTTCATCATGATATCATTGCTTTGCTCCATAGTAGCGGGCAATTTTATTATATAAATGAGCATGGCTTGCAATTGCTTGGATTGAAGGAAGAAGAAGTCAACAGCACATCATTTAACGATCTTGTAAAGTTAAATTGTTTCGAAGAGATACTCAACAACGTGATGAGTTTTGATGCCTGGTCCGGCGAGCTTACACTGATGAACCAGGGAACTCACCACAGCTTTAACAGTGACGTGAAAGTCTTCAAAATAGAACATAAGAATGAATCGTTCACACTGGGAATGACGGCTCATGATATGAGCACCTTAAAAGCATCTCAGAAAGAAGCGAACGATTTGAAACTTTTCAGCGAGTTAACACCTGCATTTCAAATCGAAATAGATTTTTCCAAGAAAATCAATTTTGTAAATAAGCCGTGTCTGGCACAATTTCCCACACTTAAATCGGACATGTCACATCCTTTACTCCGCCCTGTTTATAGTGAAATAGATTCCAGGTTAAATCAACTGGTTCATCAGAAATACATCTTAAAATCAGAGAAAAATCAACAGCTTTTTGAAACGGTGGAAATTGACGGGCGCTTCTATGAAGAAAATATCAATATTATTTATGTCGAACAAAAGATACTTATTTTCATTCGTGATATTACCGAGGGGAAACAAAAAGAACAAGCCAGTGACCTGCAGCATCATCGCATACGGTGGCTTTATGAACTTGCATCCGAGGCCCCGCTTAGTGCCCATCAGCAAATCATTACCGCGCTTCGACAAGGACTGAACTGGTTTAACCTGGAAGAGGCTGTAATCAGCAAATTTCAGAAGACGTCAGATTCTGATGAAGGGTTCTGTAAAATAGAATATAGTTGTGCTATAGAAGCAAGTACCCAGTCGAAGATGACAGGCCAAAAAGATGATCTATCACGCACATTTGTTAGTGAATTGACAAACCTTGGGCCGTCAACATTTTCATGTATACGGGATGATGCAAAGCCGGCGGAAGCAAATTATTCCGATAAAATGATTATGCAGCTCGGGCAGCGATCATGCATCAGTATCAAGATATTTATACAGTCTGAAATGTGGGGAATTCTTTATTTTATGGGTGGGGCGGATAAAGAATTCGATGAAAATGATAATGATATTATGCAATTGCTGGCCCGTTGGATAGCATCAATTATCGAACGCGAAAAAATTCGTACAGAAGGGGATCGCTTCTTTACGATTTCACCTGTTATTATGTGTCTTACAGATCTTGACGGAAAGGTGCGTCGCTTCAATCCGGCATTTAAGGAGGCCTTTCATGTGGACGATTCAGAAAACATCTATTTTCAGAATTTATTGCAATGCGATAATCCCGGCACCCTGCAGCTTTCCTGGGAGCGTATAAAAAATGGGGGAAAAATACTCCATGAAGAATTAAAATGTTACTCAGGTGAAAAGCCGTTCTGGCTGTCTTGGACAGCCATGCCCTTCATAAATGAAGGTATGGTTTATATCGCTGCAAATAATATCACTGAAACCAAAAAGTCGAGTCTGGATCTTGAAGAAGCACGTGATAGCGCTGAAAAAGCGAATCAGGCAAAAAGCTCGTTTCTAACAAATATGAGTCATGAAATTCGTACCCCAATGAATGGTCTTATAGGAATGCTGGATCTTTTGAAAGAAACTGTTCCAAGCACACGACAAAGTTATTATATCGAACAAATGCAGCATTCGTCGGATATCCTGCTTGGAATTATCGAAGATATTCTCGACCTCTCTCAAATAGAAGCAAATAAGTTTCAAATTCGTGAGGAACGTTTTAATCTTCTCGATACTCTGGAAAAAGTCTTTGCTATTTTATCGACCCGGGCGGAAACTAAAAAACTCGATATGATATTGCATTACCCGCCGCATTTGCCTGAAGTATTTGAATCAGATGCCTTACGGATTCAGCAGATCGTTATGAATATTGCCGGTAATGCAGTAAAATTCACCGAAAACGGCTACATAAAAGTTACAGTAAAAATGAATGAGCTAGATAAGGAAACAATAAAAACCAGTATTATCATTGAAGATACAGGTATGGGAATTCCAGAAGACCAAATAGACAACATTTTTGAAAATTTTATTCAGGTCGACCCTGGCAGTGAGCAGGGTACCGGACTGGGATTATCTATTTCACGGCAGCTTTGCCAGTTAATTGGTGGTGATATTATCGTTGATAGCAGGATCGGCAAAGGGTCGAGATTTACAATTAACCTTCCATTGAAGATAATAAAAACTGAAAAACAAGCACTCCGCACTCTGGAATCTCAACGATTACTCGTCGTCAGTAACGATGAAGATTTGTCATTAATGATAAGGTCCTATGCCTCATCTTTAGGTGCAGAAATCATGCACAGCACAACGACGATACAGGCAATGCAATTGATAGATGAGTACGATTTCGATGCAATTGTGGTGGACGATATTGCTTCGGGTTTTGATTCAGCTGCGATGATAGAACTGATACATGAAGAAGATAAATTTGGGAAAATTAAAATTATCTGTTGCAGTGAACAGCATGAAGAAGGTAATTTTACAATAGGGTCACCTTTAACACCTACTCATATTTGCAGCGCATTGACAACACATCTTGGCGTCGAGACATTGCTACAAACAAGCCGACGCCAATCCCAGACTGTCTATGTAAATAAACCAAATGCTAAAGTGCTGATTGTAGAAGACAATCCGATAAATCAGCAGGTATTGAGCAGTCAATTAAAAAATATAAATATCCATTCAGACCTGGTCAATGATGGGTCTGAATGCTTGTCAATACTTGCAGAAAACGACTATGATTTGATTTTTATGGACTGCCAAATGCCAAAAATGGATGGCTATGAAGCAACTCGTCAAATTCGCTTGCTTAGTTCCGAGACCTCTAAAATACCGATTATTGCAATTACAGCCTCTGCGATGAAAGGGGATCGACACAAATGTATCGAGGCGGGAATGGATGATTATTTGACAAAACCGATTCGCAAAAAACGTCTAATGGAAATTATCGATAAATGGCTTTTAAAAGATACAGAGGCAGTTATCCCTTCGAGCGATGATATTAATATTGATATTATACAAAATGCCCATGACCTTGGTTTGGAGGAAGAACAATACATACCTTTGTTGACAAACTTCATAAAATCGATAGATGATCTGCTTGGAAATATTGAGGGTGCGTTAACGAATGAAGACTCTGTATTTGCCCAGGAGGAGGTTCATAAGTTAACTGGCGTTGCAGCAAACCTCAAATTGCATGATTTATTCTCATCTTGTCAAAGCTTGGCAAAACATGTAAAAAAGAAAGATAATTGGCAGTCCGCCATGGATTCCTACCAGAAATTACTTGCAGAAATAGATATAATCAAAAAATATTGTTCCGAATTAGTCTAGCTTTCGTGCTTGAATTTATATGGTTTTTCACTTAGAGTAACCCTCAATTTTAATACATCGGAGTTATTACGTGAGAAATTATATATTATTAGGTGTTTCAATTGTTTCAGGAATGTTAGCATTCATTGTCCAGCAAAAGTCTATGGTTAATGCAAAAAATAAACGAATTAAACTATGGGGTAAGGAAGTCACCATCATAGGAATTAAAGCACCCTTAGCTAAAGGACATGAAGTAAGCCAGGAAGATTTAGTAAAAAAGAGAACCTTCACAAAATTATTAACACGGGATCCGGTCACTCGCGATTACACAGAAGTCATGCTTCAAAATGCCGGTGATGTAATCGGCCGTAAATTGAATGTCGATAAACCGCAGAATTCCACACTTTATTGGGGAGACTTTAGTACCACACGAAACAAAACGTTTGCAGACCAGGTAAATTACAGCGCCGTGAACAATATCTCAGAGCGATATATTGCGGTTCCTATCGACCAGGTAAGTGCTGTGGCAGGGTTAATTGTACCAGGTAACCGCGTGGACATTCTAGCAACTTTCCGTTTTCCGAATGACAATAAGTCGAAGATGGATTCAGTAACCATGACGATTCTGCAAAATGTACGCATTGTCGCAGTGGGTCAAAATACCGGAAACCTGCGGCTGGACCGCGGAAAACGCCATGGTGGCACAAGTAATATAACCATTGCGGTAACTCCAAAGGAAGCCGAATTTATCACATTTATCAGTCAGAAATCAAAAATTACCCTCACATTGCGTAATCCAAAAGATCCGTTTTCTGAGAAAAATCTGCAATCAGTTAATTTTGAATACCTTGAGCAGCACATAAAGTCGTATCAAAAAGAACGAAATAAACGCGAAACGAACCAATAACACATGTTTGAAATTAACATCATCAAGCCTGATGAGCCCATGACAACCGCAAGCTTGCAACCGGGCATCTATCGCATTGGAAAAAGTCCGGCATCTCATATTCAGCTTAACAGTCCGGAAGTCTCCAGCCGGCATGCGGTGCTCAACGTCCAAGAGGGCTCGGTTACAGTCTCAGATGTGGGCAGTACCAATGGCACTTTTGTTGATGGAGAGCGCATCGATCCAGAAACTGAAATTACTTTAGATTCTGGTGTCGAACTGAAAATTGGCGCGAAAATCATTATAAAAATATTTGATCCATCTATCCCGCGTGAAGAACCTGAACCTGAACTCGATGATGAACCCCAGGAAGACCTCGCGCCTCTGGAAGAGGGAGAACCGGTGAATGCCAAATCGAGCGAGGGCCGAATCGCTCGGGCAGATAGAGAAGACATGATCATGCTTTCCGGCATTCGCTGGGAATATCGCAAAGTCGCCCAGGAAATAAAGCAAAGTGTGCATGCCGAATTATTGAAACGCATGAATCTGAAAAACCTGACTCTTTCCGGCGCCGACCCTGAAGAAATAAAAAAACAGGCCCTGGAAACAATAACGATAATTCTGAAAGAACTAAGTTCGCAGATTCCCCGTGGCGTGGATATATCCATACTCGAAGAGGAACTGGTAAATGAAGCTGTCGCTTTGGGACCTCTTGAACGACTTTTGGCAGATGAGAGCGTCACGGAAGTAATGGTAAATGGCTATGAAAGTGTTTACATTGAAAAAGAGGGACTTTTAAGACGAACCGATCTTACCTTTGCCGACAACAACCAGGTCATTACAGTTATTGAACGAATAGTTGCACCTCTTGGCAGGCGTATTGATGAAAGTTCGCCAATGGTCGATGCCCGATTACCTGACGGCTCCCGGGTAAATGCTATTATACCACCTTTGGCAATTGATGGCCCCTCATTAACCATTCGAAAATTTTCCAAAAAAGCGTTTACTGTCGATGACTTAATCAATTTTGGGTCCCTTACAGGTGACATAGCAGAGTTTCTCAAACTTGCAGTATTGTTGCGCAAGAATATCCTTATTTCAGGTGGTACTGGTTCGGGTAAAACATCATTGTTAAATGTTGTAAGTAACTTTCTACCAAATACCGAACGTATTGTAACAATTGAAGATGCAGCCGAATTGCGTATTAACAAAGACCATGTCGTTCGACTTGAAGCCCGGCCGCCAAATATTGAAGGCCGTGGTGAAATTGCCATTCGCGATCTTGTCCGAAACTCTTTGCGTATGCGCCCCGACCGAATTGTTATTGGTGAGTGTCGTGGCGGGGAAGCGCTGGATATGTTGCAGGCAATGAATAC
>JABSQK010000488.1 GCA_013215875.1 Lentisphaeria bacterium | reverse complement strand
TTTTAGGATCCGAAGAAGCAAAAAAAAACGCCTTTAAATTACTGAGGAAAAAACGTGTGATGATTCAGCAGGAAATGGCCCGGAATGTTACATTGAAATACACCCCATGTTTAACTTTTGTAAATGATACGCTTCCAGAATCGGCTGATAAATTACACCAGCTACTGGATTCACTGGATATCGATGAAGATACCGAATGAGCTAATTGAAGATTACGAATCCATATTTAAGTGGATCGATAGTCACGATGACTTTCTGGTCGTAACACACCAACGGCCGGACGGCGATGCAATCGGGTCTATCCTGGCTATGGCTGAAATGCTCACGTCCTATGGCAAAAAGGCCAGTGCCTATATCGAAGAAGAACCGCCCCATCAATTTGAAGGCTTAGTACCTAATTCGCTCTTATCCGGTGAAGTCGACATAAGCCAATATAATCATACCGTCTGTCTGGATTGCTCAAATGTTGAACGCCTTGCCTTTCCAAATCGGATGAAATTTCAAACATTTCCATTACCCGTTTGCAACATAGACCATCATGTAAGCAACCAGGGTTATGGTAAAGCTTCAGTGGTCGATATTACAGCCGCATCCACATGTGAAATGCTCTGCCTTCTATTTGAAGAATTCGCTCTTCCCGTAAATGAAGATTGTGCGACTTATTTGCTGATGGGTGTGACGCAGGATACAGGCTGCTTTCGCTTTACAAATACCACCAGCCAATCCCTCAATTCCGGTGCCTGGTTAATTGATAAAGGCGGCGACTATCAACGTGTAATGGGTGAGCTGTATTTTAATACAACAATTAGTGCGCTGCGACTGCAGGCAAAAGTCACTGAATCGCTGAAATTTGCTTTCGATGATAAATTTGCCTATTTCATTATCACCGCAGATCTTGTAAAAAGTTGTGGTGCCAGGATGGAAGATGCGGATGAACTAGTTGATATTATCCGTACTTTGGAAGGTGTCGATGTGGTGGTGAAAATACAGGATCTTGGCCAGGACATCAAGTTTTCCTTACGTTCTCAAAACCCGGACAGGCCTGTCATCGATTTGGCAGAAAAAATTGGTGGTGGTGGTCATAGAATGGCAGCTGGTGCCACATTGGAAGATGCCACTGTGCAGGAAGCGGAAGCCCTTCTTTTAAGCTACGCTAAAGAAGTTTTATTTAAATGACCACTACAAGCGGTATCCTGCTTGTTGATAAAGCCCCCGACTGGACCAGTCATGATGTCGTCAGTTTCATCCGTGGCTTTGGATTTAAAAAAGTGGGTCATGCCGGTACACTGGACCCGGCAGCTACAGGACTTCTCATCATTCTTATTGGCAAGCAAGCGACCCGTAAGTCGGCATTATACTCAGGGCAAAACAAAATTTATAGCGGTACGATTCGACTTGGAACTGCGACACATACACAAGATGCCGAAGGTGATGTAATTGAAGAATGTCCATGGGACCATGTGAATTCGGAAATGGTCGCTGAGGTTGCTGAAACATTTATGGGCGACCAGGAGCAAATTCCTCCCATGGTTTCCGCCTTAAAACACAAGGGTAAAAGACTCTACCAACTGGCCCGCGAAGGCATCGAAGTTGAACGCCCACCCCGCCCCATTTCTATATCTGAATTTTTGATTTCAGATATTTCATTGCCCGATTTTTCGATAAAGGTTTCATGCTCCAAAGGCACTTATGTGCGAACAATCGCCCATGACTTTGGAAAAAAACTAGACTGCTGTGCGCACCTTAAATCGCTTAGAAGAGAGCAGAGCGGCCAGTTTAATATTGAGCAGGCAGTGGATATTGATACCATAAAAAGCTGGGATAAAAACCAGTTACTTGAACATTTAATCCCCATAGACGAATGATAAGCAGCACGAATATAGCCGATTTAAAAGCCTCAGGTATATCACGAATTTCACTAGCAATAGGTATTTTTGATGGTGTGCATATTGGTCATCAAAAAATCATAGAGAATCTGAAGACATGTGCGGAATCTACCTCAAGCGAGGCTGTGATTTTAACATTTCATCCAAATCCTTTAAAAATATTGCGGCCTGAAATTGCCCCGCCGATGCTTATTTCATTGAAGCACAAGGAATTGCTTTTAAAGCGAAGAGGTATTTCGGCAATCGTGACACTGCCATTTACACGGGACCTTTCATTGCTGAGCCCGGAAGAATTCATTCAAACTGTTATTGTTGATAGTGGGGTGGACATTCAATCGATTACAGTGGGTTCGCGCTGGCGTTTTGGTTTTAAGGCAAGTGGTGATTTACAGCTCCTCAAAAGCCTCGGCGAAAAATTTAATTTCACTGTTTCAGCAGTGGGCGAGGACGAAGATAGCGAATCAATTATCAGTTCCACGCGGATTCGTAAGTGCGTCCAGGCAGGAGACATAGATGGCACAGAGGCATTACTTGGAAGACCTTTCTCGATCTATGGCAAGGTAAATAAAGGCCGTGGCATTGCCACTGAGGAATTACGCTACCCCACTGCAAATATCATGGCAGAAAATGAGATTAGCCCGCCACTGGGGATTTACGCATCCAATGCCATCATTGATGGACAGAAATATCCGGGCATATTGTATTTGGGAAATTCGCCTACTTATTTCGAAAATGCACCCGCAACTCCCTTTGTAGAAATACATATTTTCGATTTTGATGCAAATATATATGGACAGATGGTAGAAATCGAGTTTATTGAATTTATTCGTGGTGATGAAAAATTTGATTGCCCGGAAGACTTGCGTAAACAGATAAGTAACGATATTGAAAAAGCGCACATAATACACAAAATGAAAGGATAAATTATGGGATTTGATACAGGTAACCAATCCTTTATTATATGTAAACTGGTACAACCATTACCGGAAAACTTATATGAACGTTTCATGGCCTTCCGTGGCCAGTCATTAAGCCTTGTTGGGGACGACCCACAAATTGGCTGGGTAAGTGGACGTCATCTTCTGGATACAACATTGACTGAAGATACCTGCAATAAGGGTGGTTATATCCACATGAATCTTCGCTCTGCCGCACGCAAAGTTCCAGGGGCACTCTTACAAGCTGAATGTAAAATGGAAGAACTTGCTCGTTTGCAAGCTGAGCAAAAATATACCATCTCGCGCAAAGAAAAGGCTGAGATAAAAAAGGATATTGAAAAACGGCTCTTAAAAAGTATGCCGCCGTCCATTTCAGGAATTCCATTTGTTATCGATCCAAAACACGAATATCTCTATCTTGGCACTGCATCCCAGTCGGCCATCGACAGTTTTATGGTCTTTCTCGAAGAGACACTCGATGTTGAACCCATTCCGCTCTATCCCAATATCATAATTGCAGATATCCTCAAAGTTGATAAGCATCATATCCGCTCGCTAAACTTTAGTAACAGCAACCACAGTGCCGATCCCGATAATTGCGGACAGGACTTCTGCACCTGGCTTTGGTATTTCCAGGAGAAAGAGGGTGGTGAAATTGACCTGGGTAACTATGGCAAATTCTATATAGCAGTTGAAGGACCCATACAGTTTGCCATTACGGATGGACCAGGCGCACTCGAATCCGTTGTACGTAAAGGTGCAGTGACAACCAGCTATGAGGGAAAAGCTGCTCTCAAAAGTGGTAAAAAGATTAAACGCTGCAAATACATACTTGCCCGTGATGAACAAACATGGTATTTCACAATTGATGCGGATACTCTGAGCTATCGCGGTGTAAAATTACCCGATGGTGAAGAACTCGAACCCATCAGTCACTTTCAAGAGCGTATGCTTTTCATTGAAATATTCCGCGATGCAATGATCAAATTGTTTGAAACTTTTGTCAATGAAGTATCCAATGAACAGTCGCACGAACTCCTTGAAGAGAAGGTGCAAGATTGGGTCGAGAATATGAATGGATGAGAATTGAGTTGATTCTCACTCATAACTTTCAAGGATCCATATCTTCGGAACAGTCGCATTTTAGGATCTACACGCCAGTACAAAATCTTAGACGCGACTAACTCTTGCTATAATTGTGCCTTGTAGCTATCTTTAAGTCATGAACTTAAGCATCCTAACAATCTTATCTCTCATTCTTTTTTCGTGTAGTCACATTCCTGCTGGTCTAAGCAAGCCTAAGGCGGCTTTGCCAAAGGAGCTTCAGGAAAAATATTCATACAAATCGAGCGCCAGGGTAATCTCTGTTACGTCCATAAAATCATCACGTGTGTATGATGCCCGGTTAATTACCCTGGATAAGGTGAAAAACATCTTTGAACCGGCAAAACCTCATCGAATCGACATTGAGCATTACCAGCCAAGTGGCATAAAGAAAGCACCTGTTGTTATTGTCATGCCAATCCTCGGCGGATCCTATCACATCGCACGGCACTTTGCAAAATATTTTGCTAAGCATGGATTTGCGGCGGTTTTTGTGCACCGCCAAAAAAAATATCGGCGAATTGAACGCTTTGAAAAACTGGACCTTTCACTCGAACAAATGATCATCGATCATAAGCAGGTGATCGATTGGGTGATGCAACAGGACGAATTTGAGCATGACAAAATTGCTGCTTTTGGATTTAGCATGGGCGGCATAAAGTGTGCGCTTTTGAGTGCAATGGATACTCGTATCAAGGCAAGTATCATCGGTATGGCTGGAGCAAACATTCCGGAAATTCTTTATAAATCGAAAGCACCTGCGATAAAGAAACAACGAATAAAATTTCTCAAACGATATGAGCTTAGCAAAGCCGATTATTTAGATCGCTTAAAAGAGTCGATTCATTGTGATCCACTTAACTATGCAAAATACATCAGCGCTGAGAATACGTTAATGATTCTTGCAAAATATGACCGCTATGTGCCCTATAAAAATGGCGTATTATTACGTTCTTTAATCGGTGAACCCGAAACAATATATCTGTATTCCGGACATTTAAGCGCTGCATTATCTATCCCCTACATACAAAGGCAATCGGTGGATTTTCTAAAACGCAAATTGATGCTTTCTCAGGACTGAATTTTAAGAACAGTATAGCTGGATGACTTTAGATCTAGATGATTAATTGGACTACATTACTCGTTTGCTCAACTGCAGGGATGATAGTGACTCTTGTTGGTATCGAGGTGATCCGCTCCATCGTAGACAAGAAGAGGCGACAGAGGGATGGACTTGGAGGCACTCAAGACATAGTGATAAAAGGGCTTGCTTTGTCTGGTATTTTCATGATTGCCGCGATCGTATCTTTCGTGATGCTACTCAAAGCCTAATGTTGAGAAATCAAACCCGTCATTGGATTCGAATTCGGCGGAGTTCAGGCGGGATAAATTTTTAACTGGCTAATTTCTAGCTATCGAGAATTTCTTTTGCGAGTGCATCAAAATCAATCTTAGAACCATCATTTTTATATTCCCAAAGTCGGCCCCATTCATCCATTTCAATCGCTTCTTCCATTAACTGCTTACGGTCTTCAGCAGAGAGCTGTCGCTCAATACGCATAGTCGCATCCTCTTCAGATAATTGATTGCGCTCAGTTAAGCGATCTATGCGTGTTTCTTTATCTGCATCCAACAGTATCACATTATTATTAACCAACCGTGTCCATCCCGCTTCGATGAGAATGGCACCTTCAATGATAACAACACCGCCATTGAGTTTGCTGTTAAATGCCAATTCTTCGTATAAACGGGCCATCATAGGCTGTTTCATAATACTATTGAGAAGGTTTAACATAACAGGTTCGCTAAAAACAATTTGGCCCAAATCTTTGCGATTTATGCTGCCATCTTCATTCATCAGCTCGACACCAAATGTATTGGCAATTTCAAGACGTGTTGATTTATAGATTGCTTCATCTGAATCAGACAAGACATAATGTCCGACTGCATCAAGTGATACATAATGGGCCAGACCGTGTTTCTCCAAAGCGCTTTTCAATTCATTGGCAAACCAGGTTTTTCCCGATGCAATACCACCGGCAATGCCAATCATCGTCCGCTTGAGTACTTTATGTTCGACTTTTTCTTTTACATATAAAGGACAGTAGTCACTGACATCCCCACCTTCTACAACCAATGCGCGTACAACGCTGGAACTAATGTGCGATAAGTGGGGTCGCGTAGGAAAAAATACGGTGTCCAAAGTGGGGTGTAAGGATTCATTGACTGCAGCAAATACCAATTCGCCTTCCAGGTCGCTGGTATTGCGAACGCCACGTACGATCACATCAAAGCCATGCCGGTAGGCGTATTCTGCCAGTAAGCCATCAAATGTAAGAACTTCGACATTGTCGCACTGTTGCAGGCAAAAACGGGCCATATCCAGGCGCTCGTCCACAGAGAACAGATATTTACCTGTTTTATCGGGATTTTGGCCAATTGCTACAACGACTTCACTGTATGTCTTGGATGCTCGTTTAACAATATCAATATGCCCATAGGTGATTGGATCACCTGAAAATGCATATATCGCTCTCATTCTACATCTCCTCTACCTAAACGCTCAATGTTCTTTAACGCCTTGTCTTCTAAT
Organism: Lentisphaeria bacterium; assembly: GCA_013215875.1. Taxonomy (GTDB): domain Bacteria; phylum Verrucomicrobiota; class Lentisphaeria; order JABSQK01; family JABSQK01; genus JABSQK01. Next base: position 16,432 of record JABSQK010000488.1, on the reverse strand, counting down.
GCATTACGAAATTCATCAGTAAAATATATTGATTCTCTTTCGACAAAACGCAAGAGGTACTGGTATTGTCCTTGCACAAACTCATCCCAAGCATACATGGAAAATTCTTTGTGCAGGTCCCGTACTGTTTGATCAAATATGGGCACATCGGCTGCTAATCCCGCTAAATCCATATCGACCATATATTGAATTTCCTGGTCATCGCTGGTATGGGTGATAGTAGCCACAATAAATTGCTTTACTCGTTCGATAGATTGTGTGTTTACATTCTGGCAACAATCAACAAAAAAATCGATGCTTTTCATTTCATTATCCTCTGCCCCGGGCACATAAACAACATCGTGGAAAAAAATTGCCAGATCAAATTCTGCCGAGCTTTCTATATGCGGTATAAATGCCTCTTTGTAGTCAAAAAAGTTCGTGATGTGCTGCCAATTATGATAATACCGACCTTGATCATAATTTGCTTTTACTAAATTAAAGATACGTTTAGAATTCGTTCCACCAATCGACGTCCAGGCAATTTCAAAGCGCTCAGCAAGGGAAAGAGGCATGCTATTCATTTGCCTTGTGGCGGTCTTTGTTTACAAGTATTGGATCTTCACCATTTACAATACGTAAGATATCGGCCTTGCACTCGCTAAATGTAACATATCGGTCTGTTGGATCCTTGGCCATCATTGTTAACAGTACATCCCCAATATTTTTTTGAATATAAGGGGCAATTTTACATACATTCGGAGGTTCTTCCTTGACGCGTGCTTCAACGACTTTCATTAAACCGTCATAATCAAATGGCGGTACGCCTGAGACGATATGATAAAGGGTTGCCCCCAGACTGTAGATATCAGACCGGCTATCGAGATATGCGCCCTCTGAAATACACTCCGGGCTTAAATAATAGGGCGTACCTTCAACTGCGCCCAGGTCTACAAGTGATGCTTCATGATTGGTTATCATGCCAAAATCGCAAACCTTTATTTCACCATCATAGGTTAATAAAAGATTTTGTGGTTTAATATCGCGGTGAATCATTAAAAAGCTATTCCACACGTAGTCCAGGGCATCGCAAATATATGAAGCCATACTCATTGCTTCCATCTGTTCTATAGGACCGGTATCTTCAATGTAGCTAGAGACATTTACCCCATCTACATATTCCAATTCGATATAGGGCATTCCATCGACTTCCCCGGCACTATAGGTACGGACAATGTTTGTATGTTTTATTTCTGTTGCCAATACGCTTTCACGGATAAATTCACGTTGGGCATGTATTTCATTTTCTGCGAAGTAAAAAATTTTGAGTGCTCGAATAGTGCTATTAGAAATATTTTCAGCACGACATACCACAGCATTGGCACCCTGGCCCACTTGTTCTAAAATACGAAAATTACCAAAGCCTAAATTACCATCAGAACGTTCAATGAGTACAAGATTTAAAAACTTGCATCCCTCACAACGAAAGATGCCCCCCGTATTTGTGAGGACAACAACATTAGAATGTGTACACCTTTGACACTCGTTCTTCAAATTTACCTGGAACTTTGACTATTTGTTTTTAATACAAATAGCTCTGCTCTCCGGTTTTTTCTATGTGAGTTTTCAGTTTTTCCTGAATCTTTCAGTTTTTCTTCGCCAAACGACTGTGTATGCAAACGGCGCTTTGCTATGCCAATTTCGATCAAATAGTCACGAATTGCTATTGCCCGATGTTCGCCTAAAGCACGGTTATATTCTTCACTTCCACGCTCATCGCAGTGTCCTTCAATGCGCAATTCATGCATCTTATGTTCTTTCAGATACTTCGAAATCGCCACAATTTTGGGTATTTCGTCTTCCGAAATGAGGGATTTATTATAAGCGAAATGAATTGTTGCCTTCTTCATTTCCGGTTTTTTGGGTTTTTCTGGACCTTTTTTGTCTGTGATCCATCCACCTTTTTCTTCTGGGGGGGGAACTATGTCTCCCTTAATACGCTTGATTGTTTTTGTATCTTTTGCTTGTTGGAAATTGGGGTCTCCAACACTCACCGTTGTGCAGGAACTAACAGCTACTGCAACAAGGATATAGAACAAATGTGTGATTTTCATCACTCGCCTCCTGATATTTTTTTATTCTTTTGCCTCTTTACCTAACCCTGAATATTACCAGCAAATTTCGAGAGTCAATCAAATTCCAAGCTTTCTTGCTGATTTTTATTTATATTAATTTCAAAAGGACGATTGTAAGTGTTTTCCAAGCATTTATATTTAGTACCACTCAATATTGACAATGTGTTTTTATTGCTATATTATACCAAGATATAATTATTTTTAAGAAAGGACCAATTAGTACATGTCAAATCCAAAGCTCATCATACTTTCTGAGCAGCTCAGAGGACAAACATTTGAACTTACAGATCAGAAGTATGGAATAGGACGTTCAGATGAGATGGAAATTTGCATCGTTGACCCAACAGTAAGTGGTCATCATTGCGAACTCCAGCGAAACGAAGATGATACATATACAGCTGTTGATGAAAGCTTTAGTACAAACGGTACCCGTATTAATGGCATGATCATCACACGTCAAAAATTGGTCAATAGCGATATTCTACAATGTGGTGGTGTTGAATGTATGTATGATTGCGACTCAAATACGCCATCATCAGTCATCAGCACACAGACTCAGATTAAGATCAATAGTGAAGCCCTGGTCACCAATACACGAACCAACCTTGCACCCGAAAATCTTCAGAATAGAGAAAAGCCTGGCGTAAATATGGCAATTAAGATTGTCATTGCCGTTTTAATAGCAGTTGTTGTTTTACTGGTTATCATGCTGGGTTTAGGTTTGGGTTCAAGTGGTGGCGATGCACCTCCCACGAGCTCAACAACTATTGAAACGGGGCTAAATCAGAGTATTTTATCTATAGAGCTGAAAGAATCGTAAATAGCTTTCAGTATAGAGAACTAAATTAACTGATAACCCCGGTAACAAATTGAGTAACGACGATTTCGAAGATAATGATTCAGATAATGGCAAGCGTCCAAAAGTAGGACCACCGCCACTTATCAACTATGTGATTATGATTGCCATCATAATCAGTATTCCTTTGGCCATCATTATGGTTCAAAAGAAAAGCAATCCTGTAAAAAGCCTTGTGCAGTCTGAAGTCGTAAATCTGCTTGATAAAAACAAAATTACTGAGTGGGTCTGGGAAAAAGAAAATGGTATAACTGTTTCCGTTTCTGGTAAATATCTGGAAAAGCCCAATACTGAGCCCATAGCTTTCAGGGCAAAAATCCATTTCAGCGATGAACTTGAGAAAAAAGTTTATAGCAAGCGAAAAATGAAAGTGGATAATAAAGATATCGACAATGCATTTATGAATATTCTCATTATGTTATTTCCTATCTTCATCATTATCCTTATCGCCTACTTTATATTCCTCCGGCCCCTGAAAAATTCCAGTCGTGGTGCAATGCAATTTGGCAAAAGCCGTGCCCGCATGGTGCAAAATCTCGACAAAATTACATTCGATGATGTTGCAGGAATTGATGGTGCGAAAGAGGAAGTTGTCGAAATTGTCGATTACCTCAAAAATCCTGGAAAATTTCATTTACTGGGTGGCCGTATGCCGCATGGTATCTTGCTATCCGGCCCTCCGGGAACAGGTAAGACCCTTCTGGCCCGTGCTATCGCTGGTGAAGCAGAAGTACCGTTTTTTAGCATTAGTGGTTCTGACTTTGTCGAAATGTTTGTAGGTGTGGGTGCCAGCCGCGTAAGAGATATGTTTGAGCAGGCCAAGAAAAGTTCCCCGTGTATCATTTTTATTGATGAAATTGATGCGGTCGGACGGTCGCGTTTTTCAGGGCATGGTGGTGGCCATGACGAACGTGAACAGACGCTCAATGCACTGCTTGTGGAGATGGATGGATTTGAAGCCAATAGTGGTATCGTTGTTGTGGCTGCAACAAACAGAGCAGATGTTTTGGATACTGCCTTGCTGCGTCCCGGTCGATTTGACAGACAGGTCGCAGTAGAGCTTCCTGATCTCGTCGGACGAAAAGAAATTTTAGTTGTGCATCTTAAGAAAATCAAAACGATAAAAGATTTGGATATAGATGCAATAACGCGCAGCACACCCGGTTTCAGTGGGGCTGATTTAGCCAACCTTGTAAATGAAGCTGCATTACAGGCCGTTCGCAAAAGTAAATCTGAAGTAGAAAATGATGATTTTGAAGAGGCACATGACAAGGTGCGCTACGGCAAAGAACGACCATTTAGAGCAATGAGTGAAGCGGAAAAGAAAATGACCGCCTATCACGAAGCGGGGCACGCATTGGCAAGTTTGTATTGTGAAGAGGCCGACCCACTACACAAGGTATCCATTATACCGAGAGGCAAGATGCTCGGCGGAGCCATGTATTATCCAAAGGGTGATAAGGTCAGTTATTATAAAAAAGAACTTATGGAACGTATGATCATTGCTGTTGGTGGCCGCTGCGCAGAAGAAATTTTCTTCGGAGAAAATAAACACAACAGTGGTGCGGCTGGCGATATTGAACAATGCTCCTCTGTTGCCAGAGCGATGGTATGTGATTTCGGCATGAGTGAGAAATTAGGCTTTATCAAGTTTTCAGGCGATTCCCACCAACAGTATCCCCAAATGGCTGCTCCAATCTATAGCGAAGAGACTGCCAAAGAAATAGACCAAGAGGTGAAACGACTTATTGACGAGGCGCTCAGTACATGTCAAAAGATTTTAACTGATCATAAGGATCAGCTGGAAAAGCTTGGCGATGCCCTCCTTGAGAGAGAAACCCTTACCGCAAAAGAAGTTTATGAGCTGCTTGAGATGGAACTTCCAGAGCATCTTCAAGATCATGACAAAGATGATAAAGGAACGCCTGTCGCATCTGTTGAACAAAAGACAGAAGAAAAAATTAAAGAAAACCCTGTGACAGATTCTGATATCAGCACAGATACAGGTGCTACGGGATTGGCAAGAGAGCGCAGACTTATATGATCTTTGTACAAGCGCTCAAAAATGCTTGTATCTTATCCTGCTACATTCAGCCTGGAGCCAAATCCACCCAAGTCGATAGTATCTACAACGATTGCCTTAAAATTAAGATATCACGCCCGCCTGTGGATGATCAGGCCAACAAAGAGTTAATTAAATTCCTTGCAAAAATACTGGATATAAAAAAAACTCAAATTAGTATTAGATCAGGCGAACATTCTCGTTATAAAAAGCTTTTAATAGAAGACAAATTTGAATATATTACAGGCAAGTTAAACGCATTTAATGTCTGAAGAAATACACACAATTTTGGTGGTAGACGACATAAAAGACAATGTCTTAATGTTGAGTGCGCATCTAAAAGCAAAAAAATATAAAATTCTCCAAGCCTTCAATGGTGTTGATGCTATCAAGATTGCCATTACTGAATTACCCGACCTGATATTGCTCGATGTGAAAATGCCCCAAATGAGCGGGCATGATGTTTGTGCTCAGTTAAAACAGCATGAATCAACCAAACTCATTCCCATCATTCTGGTGACTGCTCATTCGGAAACAAGTGAAATCGTCAAGGGGTTTGAAATCGGTGCGGATGATTACCTGATAAAACCTTATAACTATATGGAAATGCTCGCTCGTGTAAGATCGATGCTGCGAATTCAAGATGCACAAATGCAAGCGCTTGAAGCAAACCGCAAACTAGATGAATTAAACCAGAATCTCGAAGAAAAAGTGCAATTACAAGTCAGTGAACTTGCCAAAGCCAATCGCCTCCGGCGTTTCTTTTCACCACAAATTGTTGATTCTATTCTGTCTGAAAATGCCGATGATATCTTAAAAGAACATCGCAGGGAAATTACCGTGGTTTTTCTAGATCTACGCAATTTTACACGATTTGCAGATTCATACAGTCCGCAGATAGTGATACAAAGTATACGGGAATTCCATGCCATTGTCGGCCCGATCATTTTTAAACATCAAGGTACCCTTGAGCGATTTACCGGCGATGGATTAATGGTCTTTCTAGGTGATCCGGAACCGATGGAGAACCATGCGACAGAAGCTATAAAAATGGTTGAAGAAATACATGAGTCAATGTTGGATCTCGAAGCCGAATGGAAAGAAAAAGAGTATAACCTTGAGCTGGGTATTGGGCTTGCTACTGGTGAAGCATCTCTGGGAACTATCGGTTTTGAAGGTCGTTACGATTATGCCGCTATTGGAACCGTGACAAATCTTGCAGCACGATTATGCGGCAAGGCAGAAGGAAATCAAATTCTCATCTCAGAAAGGTGTAAGGAATTATCCGATGTGGCAAACATTCGTGAAATGGGTGATTTCGACCTAAAGGGCTTTTCACAAGCGCAAAAAATTTACGAACTCATTCATAGTTAGCAGAAGACAATTATTAGTTTATACTAAAGGCTTAGATGACTGTCTTTTAAGTTCTTTTTAGTAAACTTGGCTTTATCCAAATCCTTTATCAATTCATAAATAACATGAATGGCAGCCAGGACATCGCCTGTGTGTGCACATTCCGATATTGTATGCATGTTGCGAATCGGAAAGCCAATCGACGCCGAGGCAGAATCAATCCCGGCCAGCGCTGCGGCCATACCATCTGTGCCCGTATCGCGACCCACCACATCGTCCTGAAGTGGAATTCGATGTTTTCTGGCAATCGCATCTATGCGGTCATTTAAGAAGATCGATGTAACCGCTCCATGGTCGATGGTAAACCCTGCACCCATCGTATTTTGCGGGCGCCTTTCTCCGCCAATTCCTGGCGCAGCAGCATAATCATGGTTTACATCTACAGCTATTAAAATGTCAGGCCGCAATTCCTGCACCTGTATGCGACTTCCAAAACGACCAATTTCCTCATGGGTTGCCATGGCACCTAAATAACGCACTTTTTTAAGCCCGCCGGATTTGGCTATGAGTTTGGCAATTTCCGCTGTAACAAAACATCCCAAACCGTTATCAAGATAAGGTCCAATGAAGGTATTATCAGCAATACCTTTACTCAATGGCCGATCCAAAAGAAGCGGGTCACCTACTCGTATACCCATCTTCTCTACTTGCTTTTTACGGTCGGGTCCGTGTAACTGCAGTTCGAGATACAATTGATCCGCTTTTATCCCCCCGGTACCGCTTCGTAATTTTGGGTCGGCAAAATGAATCGCTCCAATTGCTTCTACAGTACCACCCTTTATAACCTTGAATTTTCCCGGCTTTTTAGGGTCACGTACAAATAATTTCACATAATGACCAATTAAAGTCGTCGGTAAAAAAGAATCCGAATTCACCCAGACTTTTCCGTCATCGCCAATACTGCGTACCTGTAAACGAATTTTGTCGGCATGCCCTACAACCATTATAGATAAGGCCTTTTTGTCATCTGGTGCGGTATCAAATACAATGCCGGAATTGCTCTTAAATTGGTGACAGCCCCAACCTTTTAGCTTAAATGAATCAAAATACGGTTTCAAAACTCCATACGTCATTGCCCCTTCATAGCCGATTGGGCTCGGTGCCTCAATAATTTTTTTCATTATTTGAAACTGCGCAGCAGGCATAGCCTTTTCCCAAATCTTCTTAACGCTTCTTTTTGCCATCTTTAATCCTTTTATTTCATTTTGACGATAAATCTAATTTCTAGAATAGTGAGAATGCCATATTCTAAATAAAACTGTTCCAAGTTCTTGTAATGAACTATAAAAAGCACAAACTAACTCGTTATGCCAGACTATACATCCAATCAGCTTATTGTGCTACTGATTACACTCTTTCTTGGGGGTATTCTACAGAGCACTGTGGGTTTTGGATATGCACTACTCTGTATCCCCATATTTGTTGCAGCCGGAATTCCACTAAATGAAGCAGTCATAATTATTGTCTGTTCAGCCTTCTTTCAATCCCTCTACACATTTTATACATTAAGAAAAGAAATCAGTATTAAAAAATCATTTTTGCCAGCTTCGATACGTATCGTCGCCTTGAGTATTGGCATCGCAATTCTAAGCCGAATAAACGATTTACCCAAAGAGAAAATCCAATTATTTATTGGGATTGCAGTCTTATCACTTGTACTCATCTTATGGTTCTGGAAACCAAAAAAAAGTCGCGAAGAAGAACTCCCTGTACAATGGACATTTCTGACATTTACTGTCAGTGGCATTTTCTCAAGTATTTCAGGAATGGGTGGTCCACCTATTGTTATTTGGTCGCTTTATCAACCCTGGTCTGCCAAGAAAATACGCGCCTTTCTATTCAGTATATACCTTCTAACAATGCCGCCACAGTTCCTGTTTTTTTATCTCAAGTTTGGAAACTCGACGCTCAAGGCAATGTTGATTTCCATGCTATCCGTTCCAATTGTTCTTTTAGGCTCATTTATTGGACAGAGAATCGGCAATAAACTAAATAAAAACCAATTAAAAAATACCGCATTTGCCCTTCTTTTAATCATTGCCCTAAAATCAATCCTCGCATCTATTAGTTTTTAGTTTCATTGCGCCCGCCACGACTAAATAAAATCCATATTTTCTGTTAATTTATGCTTATTTCAGCTTTAAATTAGCCTCAATTTTTTAAAACTTATAAATTAGTGAAAATTTACTATTGAAATTAATTCGATTTATCGCATACTATGTATCTTATTGTCATTGAGGAGTTTATGAAAAAACATACTTTTACACTCATCGAATTACTTGTCGTTGTTACAATTCTGGGATTACTTGCAGCGTTGATTTTTCCTACCGTGGGCCGAGCAAAAGAAAAAGCAAGACAAACGTCCTGTATGAATAACCTCAAGCAAATAGGCCTTGGCTTTGCTGTATATGCCGATGAATACGATGGGTATATTGTACCCAATAATGGTGGTTTTGATGGTACTATGGGTCACAAACTTATTGAGGGAGGACAGGATTTTGCAATGGCACATCTAATAAAAGATCAGTTTATCGAAGCAAAGACCCTGGGTTGCCTCTCTGCACAATCTTCAGGAGAATCTGCGAATATAAATTTAGCACCCGATGATGTTGCCAGTGGATGGGATAAAAGGATCGATACATTCTCTGCCTTTCTTTATAGAGAAACATTCAATAACTGCAATAAGAAATTAGCTAATTTATCATCTGGAGGCCAAAGGCGAGACGCATTTCTAATGGATTATAATTTCAGTAAAGAAAATGCTAAAATATATACCCACCAATTTAAATATGTGAATATTTTGTATAAGCAAGGTCATGTAAAAGGCGCTAAGAACGTGGAAGATGTTGCTGAATCATTTACGACAGATTTTAGTTCCGTTTCAAACATAAAAATTTGGGATAACGCTGACCAGCTTGAGCAATGAGGTTCATTCTTAAATAAACCCTGCCTCCACTACTTCAATCATTCCGATAATAGTGAAAAAACAAGTAAAAAAATTCCCATAAATCCGATAATAAAGAGTATATAACTTATCGATTTTCAGGAGGCTATGAAAAAACGCAAGTTTACACTTATTGAATTGCTCGTTATCGTTGCAATTATTGGATTACTAGCGGGAATGATTCTACCTGCACTCAGTCGGGCTCGGGAAAAAACGAGACAAACATCATGCATGAGTAATCTCAAACAAATCGGTCTGGGATTCACCATATATGCGGATGAATATGATGGTTATATTACACCCAATAGCGGCGGTTTTGATGGCAAAATGGATCATAACCTTTTAGAGGGTGGTCAGGAATTTGCTATGGCTAACTTGCTAAAGGATGGCTTTATCACAATTAAACTTTTGGGTTGTTTGTCTGCTCAATCTTCAGGAGAAACCTCCAGCTTTGATTTAACACCTGATGGCGTAAACGGAAATTGGGAAGAGAGAACTGATACATACATAGCCTACCTTTATAGAGAAACGTTCAATGATTGCGGAACAAAATTAGCCACGTTAGAAGTTGGTGGTCAAAGGCGCGATGCAATTCTTATGGATTATAACCTCAATGCTGGAGATGATAAAATATTCTCACACAATTTTAAATTAGTAAATATTTTATATAAGGAAGGTCATGTTAAAGGGACTAAAAACCTCGAAGATGTTGCGGAGTTATATACCACAGACTTCAGTCCCACTGCTAACATCGCAATTTGGAATAACGCTGACAATCTTGGACAATAAATTCAGATTATTGCTGGGTTTCAGGCTTATGTTACGACCATGAATCAGTTGCCGCAAGAATCATTTTATCTACATTAAAGATCTTTGCGATGATTGCCACCCGCATCCACATACCATTGCGCTCCTGGCGCCAATAAACCACACGTGGATCATTCACATAGTCAACCGATTCTTCAATTTCATCGCGTTTGGGCAAAGGATGCATTAAACAGCAATGCGCTTTCATTTTCTTGAGATATTCCTCTTTGAAAATGAAATTTTCATTGACCTTTACATGTCCGTCTTTTTTTGCTCCTTCATCCCATTCATCCTGAATACGTGTCATATATATCGCATCCACTTCATCTATCGCATCGGCCATATGCCCCACTTTTTGATGCGGGATTTTGTGATTATCGAGAAATTCCAGAATATCCTCTTCCATTTGGTATTCCTCAGGTGCTGCAAAATAAAGCTCGACATCCTTATAATTTTTCATAAGGTAGGACAAACTACGTACAGTACGGCCCCGTTTAAGGTCCCCTACCAGCATTATTTTCTTTTTATCAATGCCACCCACTGTTTCGAGACTCTTTTCCAGAGTATATATATCCAGCAGCGCTTGTGTCGGATGCTGCTTGGTGCCAGAGCCACCAGAGATAATTGGGATGGGACGCTCTATGCCATTTATGTTCAAGCGACGATGCGCCTTCATCGATGTCCAAAAAGCAATTGCTCCGGCATGTTCATCCGCATGGCGCATCACCACCATATCCACATAAGAAATAAACGTACGTACAGAATCCATTAATGATTCACCCTTGGAAATGGACGAAATTTTTACATCTCTGACGCTCATTCGCTTCATACCAAGAAATGTCTGGGCAGTATTGAAGCTCAGAAATGTCCGTGAACTGGGCTGGGCAAAGAAGTTGAGGGCTGCACGATGGGTCAACAAACCTTCCATCATTGTAGCGCCATCCGGATTTTTGTGGATTTTTCGAGCGGCATCTGCCAATTTACAATATTCATCCAATTGTGAGCGCTGAAACTGCTGCGCGTATAAGATGGCATAATCCTTTATAAAAGGTAATTTATCCGCCACAGGCAAGGCGATAAAATCATCCAGAGAAATATCTATCATGTCTTAAAAACTCCATTCATTTCCTGACTATAGCAAATATATATTTCAATCCTATCTAACTTACCTAATTTTGCTTAAATATTCGTGTTCTTGAATGGCCGAAAGATGGAGCTATTGTTTTGCCTTTTGTTTCTAAACACAATTATGAGAAAGATTTGATCAATTATGAGTACTGATTTAGCTAAAACATTTGAACCTTCTGGCATTGAAGATAGCTGGTATGCGGAATGGGAAAAACGCGGTTATTTTCACTCTGAGAATTCAGACAGTGGCGATAGCTATACAATAGTGATTCCACCACCCAATGTTACCGGTATGCTGCACCTCGGCCATGTCCTCAACAATACCCTACAGGACATCCTCATTCGCTGGGAAAAAACACGCGGAAAAAATGCCTGCTGGGTACCTGGAACTGACCATGCAGGCATAGCAACACAATCGAAAGTTGAAACCTTACTGCGCGAAAAAGAAAATCTGCATCGCAACGATCTCGGCCGCGAAAAGTTTTTGGAACGTGTGTGGGAATGGAAAGAACAATATGGCGGAACGATTATCAATCAGCTTCGCAAGCTGGGATGTGCATGCGACTGGGAACGCGAAAAATTTACTCTGGATGACGATCTATCCGCTGCTGTTACCGATGTATTTGTCCGTCTTCATGAGAAGGGATTGATTTATAAGGGGCAACGCATTATTAACTGGTGCCCAAAATCCCTCACGGCTCTGTCAGACGAAGAAGTGATTCATAAGACAGAAAACTCGCATTTATGGTATATGCAATATCCGCTTACAGATGGTAGCGGCCATATTACTGTTGCCACTACGCGCCCGGAAACGATGCTGGGCGATACTGCAGTAGCAGTAAATCCAGATGATGAACGCTATGCAAAATTTATTGGAAAAACAATTACCCTGCCAATAAATGGTCGCGAAATTCCAATTATCGCCGATGACTTTGTTAAACCGGAATTTGGTACAGGGGCAGTAAAAGTTACCCCTGCACATGATCCAAACGATTACAATATGGGCATGCGTCATAAGCTGGAGATTATTAATTTATTTCATACCGATGCCAGCATGAATGAAAATGCCGGTCCCGAGTATGAAGGCATGGATCGTTTTGCCTGTCGAAAGGCAATTGTCACTAAACTAGACGAACTCGGACTCATGGAAAAGATCGAAGATTATGTACATGATGTGGGCTATTCTGAACGCGGCGATGTTCCCGTGGAGCCCCGTGTAAGCGAACAGTGGTTTGTAAAAATGGAATCGCTGGCCGCCCCTGCCCTCAAAGCAGTACTTGACGGAGAGATTAAATTTCATCCGCCACGCTGGGTAAATACCTATCGTAACTGGCTCGAAAATATTCAGGATTGGTGCATTAGTCGACAACTCTGGTGGGGCCATCAGATTCCTGCCTGGTATGACACTGATGGTAAGAGTTATGTGGCTCATGACGAAGCTGAAGTACGCAGCAAGTACAACTTAGATGCCAGCGTTGAATTGCGCCGCGACGACGATGTGCTCGATACCTGGTTTAGCTCATGGCTATGGCCTATGACTGTATTTAGATGGCCTGATGAAACAAAAGATCTCAGCCATTACTATCCCACAAGTTCGCTTGTAACAGGTCCCGATATTATCTTTTTCTGGGTTGCCCGCATGATCATGGCAGGCATTGAATTTACTGGCGAAATCCCCTTTAAGAATGTTTTTTTCACGTCCATTATTCGTGATGGACAGGGCCGGAAGATGTCCAAGCAATTAGGCAATTCACCAGACCCTATCGATGTTATTAATAAATATGGTACAGATGCCCTGCGTTTTACGATGATCTATCTGGCACCATTGGGAAATGATATTCGCTTTACCCATGTCGAAGATGAAACCGACCGCAAAACAGGCGAAAAAGATTCGTGTGAAATCGGCCGGAATTTTGCCACAAAGATTTGGAATGCAGCGCGTTTCAGAGCCATGCAAGGCGACTTGTCCAATAATTGGTCTGATATCTCAGATATTGATCCAGGTACATTGCGTCCTGACGATCAATGGATCATCGCCCGTTCTGATTATGCCATCGAACAAATAACCCATCATTTGGAAAATTTCGATTTTCATCACTATGCATTGGAGTTGTATGAATTCATCTGGAATCAATTCTGTGACTGGTATGTGGAAAGCGCCAAGTCAGCATTTTATTCAAAGGATGAACAGCGCAGTGATCAAACAAAGCGCATTTTCGACAATGTCTTTTCAAAGCTTTTGCGCTTAATTTATCCATGCATGCCCTTTATTACAGAAGAGCTATACCATAATATGGGCTACATTGCTTCTGAAGATTCAATCATGGTTTCGAGCTGGCCGGAAAAATCCGGATTAACAATCGACCCATCAATCGAAACACTGGTGAATGAGAAATTCGAGCTTATCCGCACGGGCCGTAACCTGCGTGGAACCTATAATATCTCCACATCCAAGAAAGTGCCTTTCTTTCTTAAACCTAACACAGCTGAGTTTGAAGCGATTCTGGCTGCCGATCTAGATTCCATAAGGGTCTTGCTCAATGCAGAATCAATCACGGTCGACAGGCACTATGAAGCAACTGGCTCAGTTCCATCCGGTGTAAGTAATGCTGGTTCTATTTACCTGCCGCTCGATGGTGTGATTGATAAAGAAGCAGAGCTCGATAGACTCGGAAAACAGAAAGCCGAAATTGAAAAAGGCTTAAATTCTATAGAGAAAAAGTTGTCCAATGAGAATTTTATCGGCCGTGCCCCTGCAGAAGTTGTAGAGAAGGAAAAAGGGAAAAAGCTTGAATTAGCTGAAAAACTATTACAAGTTAATAACTTGATCAGCCAATTGAAGTGAGCAATCACCAAACGATTAACTGATTTAATTTTTCATACTATTTTAAGGGACTCACTATGAAGTTTACATGCTTATTTCTTATGATTTTTCCTTTGCTTAATTATGCAGATATCTGGGATGATAAAATTGCTGATTTACTAAAGAAAGGTAAATATGGCGACGCAATAAAAATCTATAATAAGCTTATCGATAACGATCTGAAAAATGCAGGCTTATACCTTAAGCGCGGCAAGTTAAAAATGCAGCAAGCGGAATACATTAGCGCTAAAGTCGATTTTGAAATTTCCTATAGTTTTAATAACAGTCTTTATGAAGCAAAGACCCACAAAGCGCTGGCTTATTACTTGCATGGCAATCTAAAAAAAGCAATTCAAAATTTTCGCGAAAGCCTTGCTCAGGAAAAGAATCAATTTGAGGCCTGGTACTGGCTGGCTATGTCATTTAAAAAATCGAACCAGCAGCAGGATGCAATTCATGCTTTCAGCTCGGCAATCGACCTAAAACCAAAATTAACAGAAGCCTGGAATGAATTGGCTAAACTATATGCGATTCGCTCGTATCCATTATCGGCAGTGAAATTTTTCAAAAAATCGCTTAAGCACAGACCTGAAAATTTTGAGATTCACAGCAATATCGCCCTCGCCTACCTGCAAGAATCTCTTAAAAAAGAAAAACGCCTATTTCATCTTCAAGAGGCGAAAAAACACCTCGATATATTAAAAAGTAAACAGCCTAACGACAGTACCATTACCTATATCTCATTTCTTCATGAGATGATAAATAAACAGCTCTCCATAGATGAATCCATTGTGCGCTTTTCCAAGCTTAAAAGTAGCGATAATACCCGCACAGAAATTGCCAAAGTCATTTTTAGCACAAAAAATAATGAGACATACACGATAAAAAAGACCCGCTTGCTTTCAGATTATTGCTATGCATCATTGAAAGCATCTGCTCTATATGAATACCTCAAAGATACGGATGAAATTTCTCAATATTCGTTTTACATGGCGGTGAGTGCCTACAGGAAAAAAGACTTTCAAGAAGCGAAAAAACTCCTGTCAAAGTCAGCCACAACAGCCTTTCATTTCGAATCTGTATTTGCTGCATACTGGCTAAGCCGATAAGAAATACTGAGGCTATTTTACCCTTTCTACAATGATCGGACACTTTGACAAGATGCAATTTACCCGTATAGTTAGGTTCAACTTAAAATAGTCTATTCATGAAGATTCACATAAGTATCCGCTGGAAATTGTTAGGAGCGTTTTTAGTATGCTTCATGCTTCCTATTATCCTGATCAAACTCGAGTTTGATTTTTGGATTGCGATTTTTTCCGGTCTTTGCATTACCCTGGCACTGGCGTTTTACACAACCAAGCGCATTTTCGCAGTGATTAATAAAGTGCAGGACCTTGCTGAAATTATGGACCATCAAAGTGATGGCTCCAGCGAAAATCCCCTCGATGAAATAGAGGAGGTCATGGACTTTTTCGACCAATTCAGCAAAAACTTTGAAGAGAAAGTTAAGCATGCAAATGTTGAGCGAACGCAAAAAAACATGTTTAAATTCGACCCGGATGAATTATCCAGGAAAGAATTTGCCGCGACCTTTTCTAGCGGTGAGAACTCGTTTGGTGAAGTCGTTCTTCTTCCTCGTCGGATGGAAGATGATTATAAACACATACAACTAAGTGGCCGTAATGCCAAGGCAAGTTTTAATTCTGCAATCGAAACTGTAAAGAAACAGCTCATCGACCTGATTAATTATACATCCCTCGCCAAAACAGAAAAAGGGATTATCGAATTTCAAAAATTATTATTGGAAGATAAAACATTACTTCAGGGCGTAGAACAAGGTATTAATAATGGTATGACGTTGTCTGATGCACTTGATCTTACATTTACAAAAATTATACAAAAGTTAGTCGATTCCAAAAATGCCTATATTGCCGAGCGGGCAAACGATTGCTTGGATCTAAAATTCAGAATATTTGAAGTTATATTTAAGACAATGAATCCGGTGACTGAGGATCATTATGCAAAATGTAAAAATAAGATTGTCTATAGTCGAAATTTCTTTCCATCTGAAATCATCTTATTACACAAGATAGGTATTAAAGGGATAATTTCCCAACAAGGTACTTCGTCTTCGCACACAGAAATTCTTCTTACCTCATTCGATATTCCTTCTTTATCGAATCTCGATCAACTACACTATGGTCTGATGCAAGATAAAAAAGTCTAGCTCGACACAGATAAT
>JABSQK010000487.1 GCA_013215875.1 Lentisphaeria bacterium | reverse complement strand
TTTTTTGATAGAGTGCATCCATAGGGTTTCATAGGTGCCAATGAAAGCTGGAGAAATCATTCTTTGCTCTGCCACCAATTTGGCATATTTAATCTTACTCTCCTGGTCTTTATCAGAAAGTGCCTGCCAGCCAATTAACCATAGTTGGTGCTTCTGAGATATGGTATTTATTTCACAACGCTGGATATAGTCAACATAATCAGTCAATATATAAGCACTGGACTTTTGAGGTAGTATCAACGACCATGAACTTAGCGCATAGGGTTTGGTTCCTGCTAAAGCAATAATTTTATGATGATAGGAATCCGTATTTTCTAGAGATGCCAGGTCATTGAGAATCTTTATCTTACTTTCAATATCCGATTCATTTTCCAGGTCTTCCTTTTTCTTTTTTATCGCTTCTGCCTTTTTAATATAACTCTGAATCGGTTTTGGTAATTTATTAATAAAGGCTTTTTTTGACTCTGGATCCCTTTCTGCATTTGGGTAATTTTTGTAACGCAGAAGGGATTCCGAAAAAAAGTATAAAATAATAACGATTACAAAAAGAAGACTTTGCTTCACCTAAAATGTCCTTTAAAGGTCTCCAGAGAGTAGGCTATGTCACCACAGTCCTCCAAATCAAGGATGGTAATTTCAACAGTATCTCCCGGCTTTACTTTATTTAATGAAACAGATTCTACAGATGTCTTCTCTGTCTTTATATCTATTGCATGTAAGCCAGTTACGGCTTTACCATTTATGGATACCATGGCTTTAGCAGAACCCTTAAATGTTTTAATAACAAGCTCATGAATCGCGTAATGTTCGCGTGCATGGAGCTCTATAACATATGTTTTTTTACTTGGGTTTTCGAGCGTATCCTGCATAATCTTTCGCTGTCCAACAGCATAAGGAATAAGCGTTTCTTTATCGAGTACTTGTCCCTTATAAATAAGTTCTATCACATCTTTTAATAAAGGTTCCACGTAACTTTTTGTTGACGCATCCGCAGATGCATCACGTATATACATTTTATTTATTTTATATACATAGTCAGATAGACGTTTTGTTATAATGCCTGGTGCAATATAGCGGTCCGTCTCATATGTCGTAGCTACCATATCATTGCCAAACATACCACCATCGGTGCTTTTAAAGTAATTTAACCACACCTCCAGTTCATATATGTTAAGTGGGTACTTATTGTCATTTGCATCTCTATTTATTAGAGCCTCTATGCGCAAAATACTACTATAAAGTGTATAACGTGCGCCTGGCCTGGCCAAGGATTGTTTCATATAGCTCTTGGCCAATTTCACCTGTGCTATATTCAGCTTTTTTCCAGTATAATGTTTCATCATTTCAGGCCTTAAAATAATTTGGCTTCCCAGTAATGGTATTCGCCAGCTGCCTTTCAGGTGGGGGTTCTCCACTGCTCTATCTATTAATTCCATTGCCTCATCCCGTGCATATGGAGCAAGAGACATAGCACCTTCATAATATATACGTTCAAAATCGGGATCCATTTTTATGATCTGATTTATCATTTTGTAATAAATTGCTACATTTTCATCGTCAATCGTATTTGAGCCGGCAAACTGAATAAAATTCATAAACATGCAATCTGCAATAAACTTATGAAACCCTGCGAGGGGAACTGCGGTTAGATTTGACCGGCTTTTCGTGTACCCATCCTGTAGTGCCTTTGTTTTTAAACCAAGCACACTCGCCGCCACAAGTGATACGACAAAAATAACAACTAAGAAGTAATCAGCCCGTTTCATTTTATATCCTTTCGGTTAAAAATTAATCCTGTAATACATATTATTGAGATACTGTAAAAAAGTCCCCATAAACCAGCCATCATAAGATATGACCAATCTATAGATACAGAAATGCCAGGTCTAAAAGTTGCCTCAGCACGCAAATTAAAAAGATTTAGATCTGGAATAATCCCAGCGTATATAACCGGAATTTTACCAATGATGTGTGTAGAATGAAAGAAAAAAATCGCTGCGGTGGTAAGCAATGCTGCGACAGTTTCCGTCAGAAATGTCGCAAAGAGCAACCCTATTGCAGCAATTGGAAACATAGATAATATTGTTAGTATATGTGCCTTAATGGCATTTAATGGAAATGAATCAAAGGCAATATAGTGCACAATGCCAAATCCAATGGTAATAAGTGACATGACGACAACACAGACAATCATGATTCCCAAATATTTCCCTATGATATACTGAGTACGACCCAAAGGCTTGGACAAGAGTGTACTTACAGTCCCCTCTTTTAATTCTTTGGGTATATCAAATGATAATGACAAGACACAAAGAACACCAGCGATCATATTTATTAATAATGATACATCGACCATTAACATTTGGTGTTGATTCGCCATGAGGTATCTATAGGAGTACGAAATCGAAATCTCAATAATTGCGCATGCAACTAAAAAATACAAGACTTTCATCTTTAAGATTCGCCGCCATACACTTTCTGCTATTGCTAATAATTCAGTCATGATTTTCTCCTTTTTTGACTACCCGGAAAAATAAATCCTCCAGGCTTTCAAGACGTTTTTCTTTTTTCACTGTTTCCTTCATTTCCATTTCTGTAATCCACTTCACATATTCTTTATCAAATTCTAATACCCAGTTGCTGAGTTCATCTCGATGGCTTGACCGTGCCTTTTCATGCAGGGAATTAATCAACTCTTTTTCTCCGTCGGGAATCGTCACATTGATTCCCGTAACCTGAAGATGATGTTTTATGTCGCCTGCCAGCTGTAACTTTCCCTCATTCAAAATGCCCACCTGGTCGCAAAGTTTTTCAACATCGGATAAAATATGACTGCAAAAGAAAATACAGACACCTTTTTCTTTTTGTCTTCGAACAATTTCCAGCAACTCAAGTCGGCCTTCAGGATCCAGCCCCACAAGGGGTTCATCCAGGATAAGTAATTCGGGATCATTCAATATTGCCTGGGCAATTCCGACGCGTTGCAACATGCCACGGGAATGTGCCGAAAGTTCAAGGTTCTCATGTTTGGACATTTTCACGATCTCTAATACTTCATCGATACGATCATTTCGTGTATCCTTTGGCATCTTCAGGAGTTTAGCACAAATATTCAAAAACTGCCGTCCTGTAAGATAAGGTGTAAAATTGGGATTATCCTGCAGATAACCAATTTTTCCTTTTGTCTTCACGTGCCCTGCCTGTTCACCCAGAACGATTGCTTGACCATCTGTTGGTCTTATTAAATCCATAAGGCAGCGGATAGTCGTAGTTTTGCCTGCCCCGTTAGGGCCGAGAAAGCCAAAAACGCAGCCACGCGGAATAATTAAATTTAAACTATCCAATGCACACATTTTTTTAGTCCAAGGACCTCCATACACTTTGGTCAGGCCTTCTATTTCAATCGCATTGTCAGTCATAGTAAATCTTAGTTAATTTAGATTAAACTGCCGTATTCCACCTTAAATACAACCAAATCTATGGAATATGGGCTTGTTCTGTATTCACTGTGTTATAGAGTGTCTCATGGTGAATAAAACAAATGATAGGTTTTTCTTCTGGAATAAATGGACAGTCATTTTCAGTGTATGCATTTTTGTTTTTTCACTGCTCACAAGTAAGTTGCAAAGTGCCTACAATACGATCGGCATTCAATCATCTCAGATAGTTAAAAAAGCTGCTAAGAACATTGCTAATATACAGAATAATAAATATACGAGCAACTACACAAATTCGTCTCTGATTCCCAAAATGGATTTATCAGTAAATAGTGTTAATTGGCAAATCAGTACAGGCGTTTTCAGCGAATTTGTCGAAAATCGCCAATTCAAATTCTGGGTGCAATATGCCTGGAATGATAAATACCTCTTCGTTTCTGCTAATTGCCGGGATGCTGATGGCTGGGTAAATCCAAGCTCATTAGCTGGTATTGAGAGTCAAAATGATTGTATTCAGATTGCTGTAAAAACAGATAAAACAACTGTCATCAGCCTATGGTTGCAAAATAAAATAATTAACAGTAAAATTTATTCATATGCGAAGAAAGGTCCTGTGTATATAGATGGCATGAACAATGGCCTAAAATTAAACAAAACCACTCATAGTG
>JABSQK010000486.1 GCA_013215875.1 Lentisphaeria bacterium | reverse complement strand
TCTAGAAGATGTCTTACGACGAATCATGAGTCATCCGGCAAACAGAATACATGAGCTCCTGCCGGATGAATGGGCAAAAATACGTAACGAAAAAAACACGCAGAATTAAAGCAAGACTGTAAAACAATCACCGCTTACGTAAGTCATTCATTATTAAGTCTTAACAGCTGTTATTTTAAGATTGGTACAGGACGTGTTATATACTTAAATATAAAATAAGGAAACGATCATGAATACAATTAAGGGGCAAGTAGAGCTTTTAGAGAATAAACATAAAGTCGAATGCGGATGGTGCGGATCTTTGCTGCATGAAGGAGCCCAACCTGCAAGTCATGGAATTTGTAAAGAATGCCTGGACGAACAATTGGCAATCGCTAAAACACTTAAGAAAATGAAACTTCTTTAGAGGACTTTCAGACTATTTTTCGATATAGGCAATCGTGTAGGCGATCGCCTCTTTCTTTATTGCCGCTTTAATTTTTTGGAGCTCCGCTAAAAGTTTTATGTTATCATCATAGGCCCCTTTTAAGTAATCTGGATGACTACCCTTAGTAAAATACTTTATCTTCTTATTGTCCGTATCGATTTTGCTCATATAGGCGAAGCTAATACCACAGGTGTTGGCTGCCATTTTCCAATTCTTTTCTTTAGCAAATGCCGTATACTCTTTATTTAAGTGCAAAGGATACGAAACCAGCAGTTTCATCATCTTCAAGCTTGCCAATAAGCGGATTTCGTTACGGGCCCATTCTTTCATTTCAAGCAAACTTAAAATCCGTGTTTGCGTTAATTTCACTTCGGGCTTTTCAGGGTAGGTTTTTTTGCCGAGCTCGCTTACAATTCTTTGTTTAACTTTTGTTCGATGCGGATCGATTGTTTGATTCAAAAACGTTTTCTTCAAGGCCTGCTTAAGATTGATCTTTATATTATTATTCTTTCCCTGATATTTAATTCGGAAACTTAAACGGGCATTTGCTACAGCTTCGATAGTTTCATTATTCACCGTAAAGGTAAATATTTTTTGCTTGAAAATTGTCGGGTCCAGTTTTTCGCGGTCTCGTTTCTTTTTGGCATTTAAATATGCCGGGTTATCCACCTCAATAATTTTTGCGTACAAGCTGACAGTTATTTGTGATTTACGGACAGGGCTGTAGGCAGCATCCAGTGTCGGGTAAATACCATTTGATAAAACATAGTCTTCTTTGCCGCCATTCTTTTTTGCTTTATCAGTTTCTAAACTCAAGCCATAAAGCAAGGGATGTTTTTCAATGAGGACTTCAAAATCTGCCTCTAACTCACTCTTCAGTTCGGCGCCTAGACCTTTCATTGGTTCAATATCTTCGATGATCAATCTGCGGCTGACATATTGCCGAACAAATTTTTCAGATTCGTTTTTCATGATTCCGACTTCTTTAATCAATGTTTGTAATTTTTTATTCGCTTTGCTGCGTGCGCTGGCGTAATTATTCAGCGTCTCGATAATTGAATATATAATTATAGCTGAGCCATGGCGCTCACCCTGAGTGATTTCATTCTCAGCTGTTTTGCTAAGATGCGTGATAGCACCGGGAAGCTTGCTAAGATAATCTTTCCACAATTCACTTATGAGGTGCTCTCTGGCCAAAGGAATGTCTTTTTGGGATTCTTTAATGCAAAGCATATGGTATTGATAAATTGCCCAGTGGTGATTTTTCTTTGTTAGCTCATTTATCCTTGCCAACCAAAGTACCAATTTTGCCTTGGCGACAGTCAGTTCCATTTTTTCGAAATTCTGTTTCAGTTGAGGTGTAAATTCGAGCTGAAGCACTGCATTTTGACTTATTTGCAGTTTGAGTTTTGAAATTTTTGTATAGGCGGATTTATTCAATTCTGCAGTACCATATTTACTCTTCAAAATGCTCGAAATTTGCAATTGTATATAAGGTGCAGCCATGGCTTTGAGATCCCGGGCAATCGGATCATTAAAGACTGATTTAGAAAATTGGTTGCTTAATATGACAAGCCTGGCAAATGCAGCATCCAGCTTTTTAGCCGTTTTTAACTTTTGAATGGATGCCAACTGGCTTGCCACGACAGAACTAATATGTGATTTTAGCTTGAGATAAGTGGAAGGGCGATTTTTTTTAATATTAATACGCAAGTTTTTTGCTACTGCCCAGTCACTAAAATAACTTTCATCCAAACCATTGATCCATACCAATGCACTTGCTTTGTCAGAATTTAGATTGATCTGGATACCCATGACATATTTTGAATAAAGGGTAACCAGGTCTTCATTCTTCGCAGTCGATAAATTAATTAATTTTGCTTCTTTAGTTAATAGGGGCTTTGTTAATTCCTGATTAACTTTATTTGACCAGATCTGAATGATGAGCGCTTCTGCTTTGGCACTGGCTTCTTTTGCTGCATCTTGATCATACTGGGATTGATTTGGATCATCGTAAACTGTTGCAAACCAGTGACTGACTGCCCAATGCTCATTTACCGTCGATGCATCAAT
>JABSQK010000485.1 GCA_013215875.1 Lentisphaeria bacterium | reverse complement strand
GCTTATCGGAAATTTGCTTTTCATCCTGTGGATCTAACTTTTCAGGCAATCCAAGTTCTGGCACCTCTATTTCAAATGGATTGAAGTTTTCAGCAGGAGTAATAAAAATACACTCACTAGCTGGAAAAGATCGCCCCTTTACCCACTCATTTTTTGACCAGTCGAAATGGTCTTTTGCTCGCGGGTTTATGATTTTTTCCTTAGCAGCTTTCTCTTCAGCGTCCTTTTTATCCTTGGCAGCTTTCTCTTTAGCTTTTTTCTCTTCTGCAGCTTTTTTCTCTTCAGGGGTTTTCTTTTTGCCGAAAAGTGCTAATAAGCCTTTGTTTTCTTTTTTAACTTCGAATTGAATCGAATCTTGTGATTGGCAGTAGGCCATATTCATTCCCACAAATAGAACCAATGCTAATAAATATTTCATCTGATATACTCCTAGTTAATTACTTATATATATACCCGTAAGTTATTTCATCAATTTAGTTTTTCAACCAAATCCAGGCGAGTCATTAAATTATTTTTTTGGGTCGGATTCGTTGGATTTTCTACTCAAGATCCAGGCGATCATTAGCTGAATGTCGTCACTTTTGAGGTGACTGTGATTGGTCATGGCAATTTCACCCCATTGGCCCTTACCACCATTTTTCACTTTCATGGTTAGATTCAGGATTTGAGTTAAATCACCCTTATAGCGCTCATTTATTGCATCCCAGCTTGGCCCGACGGATTTTGATGAATCCTGATGGCAAATCATACAGCCACTCTCAGTAATGAGTGATTCGCCCTCGGAAAGATCATCTGGAAGCTCGATTAGTACAATATCTGTTTCACTGATTTTCTTTTCATTTGCCACTTTAGTGGTATGCAGGATCATTAATGCCACGGATATGACAAAGGCAAAAATGAACAGAAGAACAAGAATATTTTTAGTTTTACCCATAATCCAAGGACTATAGCCACAAATTGTGAGCAGGGAAGCGTTGAAAATGGCTGGATCTAGTGTTTTGGACTATTCGAGATAAACTGGGGATTAGCGAGCCTAATCCCCATACTTTAAGAGCTAATATTTAATTGCTTTTACTTTCGGATCCCGGTCCATAATGATGATTGCGTGTTCCTCAATCTTAATGTCCGTATTTGTTGCCAGGCTAATATAATAAAAAATTGCAGTTAATGGCAGGTCATTCATATCGAGACTAATAAGTTTCTTTTTCGTCTCTTTTTTGCATTTCCAGAAAATGTTAAAGGATTTTCCCTCTTCGTCAATTTCCTTTGTTTTATTTTTTAGATATTTCATTACTGTCTTATAATCGGTATCATCAAATTCGATTTTCTTGAAATTAATGCCTTTAAGGCGTTTACGCAAAACTTGATCGCCTGTGCCTATTTCGAGGACTGTTTCTGCTGATGCCGCGAATCCAAATAGTAGCAGTACTGAAAGAATCAGTTTACGATTCATATGAGATCTCCTTTTTAGCTTGGGTTTCAATAAACTAACTGATTTTGCATAAAAAATCAATAGGGCGAGGAATTATTGTTAATATTGGCTTTTCTGACTGTTTTGAATCTTGCAAGGCTTTTCTGCAGAGTACTTTAGCTCGTGCGAACCAGGACCATAATATCGTAGATTGCATGTGTCCAGGCAGCGATTCCGAAGCCCCGTAACTTATAAAGAATGGTGAACGCGAGCCCTGCTATAGCCCGAAAAATAAATGAGGTCCACTGAAATGTATCGCCCATGGGACCCAGATAATGGATCCAACTGAAGATCAATGAGCTTACGATGGCTGCAATAATGAAGGATATCCACTTACTTCCTACAAAACGCGTCATGACCAATAACAGCGAACCAAAGAGAAGTACCCGGAAGAGGAACTCTTCATAAACCCCGGCGCCGCATGATAAACCAAATAAGACGAATCGGCTGGTTCCAAGTTCTTGAGTAGCAGCAGAAAGACCCACGAGTTCCTGGGGATTCAATAATTCATAGGTTATCCAGCCAACCGTAACTGCAAATATGGGGGCAAGGATAATGCTTTCGGCTATCATTCCACCAAAGTATGAAAGTTTCAGGTCGTACTCTTCTTTGCGTTCATTGGTATAAATTATCACGCCCATAGTGATCAGGGCAAGAAATAAGGCAAGGTTGCCAATTATATTAATATTTCCCAAAAATGTCTTAATCCACGCACCAGAACTAACTTGGATTTGTGAATTGCTTGAGAACATGACGAATTCATATATAAGGACAAGTGGGATCGCCGCTAAAAACCCATATGTACCACTGCGACTCGATTTAAAATAATCTCGCATTCTTTGTTGCCTCCTAAAGCTCCTTATATAACTTAACTTTCTGGAGGTGAATACAATAAAATCACCAAATTAAAGATAGTAGTTTCACTGCAATGAGGCTTTTGTTGGCATGATATTTTACTGAAAGAAGATCTATCTGAAGAGTCTGAACAAATTAAAAAGAGACTCGTTTTTTATTGCGGGCGTTTATAGAAGGTGTATTCGGGACATGATTATGCCCAGATGCACCCCACCATGAAAACAGCTGAACCGGATCGCATCTTCAACATTGGTCAGGGTTGTACCAAATGGGCTTATCTTATAGTCCTGGTAGTTTTGGTAAATCGCGGATTCATAATTTTCCTGAATTCGAATGGCTGAAGGAACAATTTTTTCGATGACATCGTATGGGGTATCAGACCAGTCAGAGGGACTTGTATCGCGGCCAAAAAGAGCGAGTTCCTGTTCACCAATCATCATCTCCACACCCGATAACTTGTTAATAAGCAGTTCGTTTACCACCAGGCAATGGCCCAGGTTCCATAGTATATTGTTCTTATAACCCTTGGGTATGGCTACAAGTTGTTTGGCAGAAAGATCTTGAATGACACCGCAGTAGTTTTTCGTTATCTGAATTAAAAACTCTAAATTATCCATAATATGCCCCTTTTTTCTTATAATAGCCCCTATTAGGAAAAATTCTTTGGAAGTCTAGGATTTTATGGATTCTTCCAGGATGGCAGAAATTGTCATGCAGTTGGGTCTTTTTTCCTGCTCTTTTTCGATCATGCAGTCCACCATGGTTGTAAAATCTCTGCACAATTCCGGCCGTTCAATAGAAAGGGGAACGGGTGGTGAAAAGAGATGCCCGCGAATAACATCTACCAGAGTTGCACCATTATGTGGATAAAATCCAGTTGCTGCATAATAAAGTGTGATACCCAGGGAATAAATATCGCTCTTGGAATTTGCATCATCCGGGTTGTCTATCATTTCTGGAGATACTGTAAGCGGCGTGGCAAAGAACTGATTTTGTATCGAAATGGTATGTTCATTATGTTGTCTAGCCAAACCAAAATCAACGAGCTTCACATAACCCTCAGAATCAATCATAATATTTGCGGGTTTAATATCGCGGTGCACAATGTTGCGACCTTGCAGATAATGAATCGCTGCATTTACCTCATGGGCAAGCAAAGAGAGACTTTCCTGAGGCAGACGACCTGTTTCCTCAATGAGCTCCTCCAGAGACCCCCCACTAATATATTCCATGGCGATAAAATAGATGCCATCGCATTGGCCTATGTCATAAATCTTCACGATGTTTCGGTGGTCCAGATCCGATTGCTGGTAGGTCTCACGCAGGAAGCGTTGCAAAAATTTCGGGTCGGTACTTTTCAGGATCGAGTGATCAAAAATTTTAAGCGTTACAGAATTTTGAGAACTTGTCCAGGTATCACTGGCGAGGTAGAGACGGCTTCGGCAATTCGAAATTAACAGTTTCTGAATGGTATAGCGGCCATTGAAGAGTGATCCTTTAGAAAAATCACATCCTTTCTCAGTTGGCACTGCAGCGATTTTTTGACTTTTTGATGGAACTGAACCCATCTGATATTTCGAAAAGAGTATTTCTATTTTCCCGAGCAGCTCACCCTGGCGTATGGGCTTGGATATAAAGTCATCGGCACCTGCAATAAAACTTCTTTTTACATCTTCTTTCTGGTTAGCGGCAGTCACAATGATGATGGGTAAATCTTTGAACCGAAAGTCCGCCTTAATTGTACTGCACGTTTCCAGGCCATTTATACCTTCCATATTTATATCAAGTATGATGATATCGACATCCGTGTGATGCAATAATTCGATTGCTTCTTCACCACTGCTGCATACAATCGTTTCATATCCTTCCTCAGAGAGATATGCCTGATAGATCATTCTGCATGTAATATCATCATCAACACAGAGTATTTTTTTATTTGCCATTTGTTGCCCTCATATAGTAAAGAGTACCCAGTTTAAGTCTTATAGCTTGTCTTATCGGATATTTTTCTGGAAGTTTTAGTTTGCGAATTTTAGTTAAATTCTGGCAATTTACTACAAAATTATAAAGAGTGACAAATTATTTTTGAAAAATGCTATAAAAATAGCGATTTCGGCTATTATAGATCTACGCGTTCGCAGTTTTTGGTAAGCTGCATCAGGTGAATTCGGTGAAAATCCGATACGGTCGCGCCACTGTAACCAGTACTTAGGACTGGAAGTCAGATCCCTGAAATTCGTGAATTTACGCGTAATGGATTCACGGTGAAATTATCGACTCAGTCGAATCAAGTCCTGTTTTTTATCAGGATTTCCGTCTCACCGTGACTCCTCGAATACATAAGAAAAGAGGATGACAAATGACCCGTAATTGCCTGGCGATTTTTATCGCCGCAATCTGCACAAGCTGGCTTTATGCCCAAGAAACAAAACACAATGAAACAATCGTTGTAACTGCAACAAAAACCGAAAAAAATCTCAGCGATATCGCGAACAGTATGACTGTGATTAGTTCGTAAGAAATCGAAGCAAGTAAAGCGTATACCATCACCGAATTACTGCAGCGCGTACCCGGGATAAATATATCTCTAAGTGGCGGCAAAGGAAAACAAGCCAGTATTTTCAGTCGTGGAACAAACAGTGCACATACACTTGTTTTGCTAGATGGTGTGCCGCTAAATGGAAGCCCGGGTGGTGGCTTCGACATAGGAACCATGACCCTGTCAAATATCGAACGCATCGAAGTGCTGAAAGGGCCACAGGGCGGTTTATATGGATCGCAATCGATTGGTGCGGTAATAAATATAATTACAAAAAAAGTCGCCGAAGGCGGTCCGTCATTTGAGGCACAGGTCAGCGGGGGTAACCATGATTTTTATCAGGCCCTTGTCCGCATGAGTTTGGGCTCAGAAAAAATTAAATACAGTATCAGTATCGAGGAAATGTATATTAAAGACAGTTCAACAGCATCGTTTTCTCAGGGTGCCCGCGAACTGGATTCATTCAAGAATCTCAGTATTTTCAATAAGCTGGAACTGAAACTGGGTGCAGAAACCTATGTGAATATGAGCTATAATTATGCCGAATCAGAAAATGACATCGATGATTTTGGCGGTAGTGGGCCTGTAGACGATATATTTGACAGTGTAGAGCGAACATTTGAAAATTACTCAGTAGGCCTTACAACAACATTGGCAGACAATGTACAGCAAAAATTCAGCTACGGGTATACCGGTGACACTATGGATAATACCGGTGATATTTCATTTAATAACTTTGAATTGTTCAATGAAATTCAACTATTTAACAGTCATACAGATTTTTACATAGCTGATGAACATACGGTTTCTCTGGGCTACAGCAATGAGCTGCAAAGCGGCGAAAGCATTGGAAGCTATAAAGAAGAGATCACCATCAATAGTGGCTATTTACAATATCAGTATGATGATGATTTCCTGAATTATCTTGTTAGTGGCCGTTATGATGACTTCGAAGATTTTGGTACGGAATTTACCTGGCGCACAGCCATATCAATTACTCTGGTGAATAGTCGACTCTTTGCTTCCTATGGTACTGGATTTAAAATTCCGACATTTGTAGATCTCTTTTTTCCATTTACTGATTTTGGCAGTGGCTATACCTATGAAGGAAACCTTGATCTGGAGCCGGAAACAAGCGAAGGCTTCGACATCGGCATTGAGTATTCCATGTTTAATGGAAGCGTCGTTATTAGCGAAACGGTTTTTTATAATGATATTGATGATCTGATCGACCCGGGTCTTTTCACTCCAGTAAACCTCAATAAGGTACATACAGAAGGTGTCGAATCTGTTATTAAAATCAAATTCTCCGATAGTTTACGCGTCATGTTCAGCCACACATATTTGAAAACTGAGGATACGGAAACGCACCAGAAACTTGCTCGTCGTCCCGAAAATACATTCAACTTTCTGATCGATTGGAAACTTACAGACGCCTTATCTACACAGCTGTCGGCTCTTTCAGTAAACAACCGTATTGACCGGGGAGGCGATACAAATTATGCCGAGGATTATACCCGGGTAGATGGTAATATTCGCTATCAGTTTTGTGAAAATGCATCCGGGTTTATCAAGGTGGAAAACCTTCTCGATGAAGATTATGAAGATGTTTATCAATTTGGAACAGCACCTTTGTTCGCCTCAGCAGGGCTTACAATGAATTGGTAGTAGGTCACTTTCTACGAAAGTGATAAATAAATTTGGATGTTCAAGTAGGTCGGGTTCTCCGAACGCGACCATAGCTTCAGACTAGCCAGTTTGGGATCGCTTTGGGACAAACCGACCTACTGTGATTAATTCGCTCCAAGTTCTGATTTATCATCGATATTCAAATCGCAATAATTGTTTGTTCTCATTTTATTTGCTTGCGTAGTTTTATCGTATAATATTTATAGTAAGTAGTATGAATGAATAATAAAAGGTTATTAAGTGCTAGAGTATTTTACATCTTCAAATACAATCGATTTTATGTGTCGCATTTTAATGGCGGCATTCCTGGGTGGGTTAATTGGCCTTGAGCGCGATATTCACGGGCGCGCTGCCGGCATGCGTACTTATTTACTCGTTGGCATGGGGTCGGCATTGTTCATGGTACTATCAATTATTGTATCTATTCCCGGACCGGGCATGATGATGACGGATCCAGGTCGTATTGCTGCCCAAATCGTTACAGGCATTGGTTTTCTTGGAGCCGGGGCCATAATGAAAGACGGCTTTAATGTTCGTGGGTTAACTACGGCTTCCTGTTTTTGGATCGTTGCAGCAGTTGGTATGGCATGCGGCTTTGGCCGATACGATCTAGCAATTGGTAGCTCCGTTATCACACTTATTGCCCTGTCACTATTAAAGCACTTTGATAAATTATACCGTCGTGATTCATACCGCACCTTGGAGCTAAAATTGCCTCTGGGAGTGAATGTCGAAGAAGTAATCGAATTGGTCAAATGCGAAGGCGTAAATATACAATATGTTGATTTAAATCAGGATTATGAAAATGAATTTGTTAAAATGGTTCTGTCTCTAAAACTGTATCACCAGGGCTCAACCGATAAACACTCAGAAGCAATCATCGAAGCATTGTCTGCAGCAGATATTGGGCTTAAACAATTGAATTGGACACATCGCTCCTTTTAATCTAGATTTAATTACAATTTCCCAATGTAAGGATCAAGGTGGAATACAGAGAACTTGGCAAGACCGGACTAAAACTTTCGAGCATCAGCTTCGGTGCTTCATCACTTGGCAGTGTTTTTAGAGAGGTGAGTGTAGATGCGTGTATACGTACTGTACATGCCAGCCTGGACAATGGTATAAACTTTATTGATGTATCGCCGTATTACGGCCTGACTCTGGCAGAAACAAATCTTGGCCTGGCACTGAAAGAAATCGACCGGGAGCGTTATATTCTCGCAACAAAAGTAGGGCGCTATGGCCAAGCCGAATTCGATTTTTCAGCAGACCGAGTTACCCGCAGTATCGATGAAAGTCTGGCGCGCATGAATGTCGAGCACATAG
>JABSQK010000484.1 GCA_013215875.1 Lentisphaeria bacterium | reverse complement strand
TTTTCTTTTTTTTCTTTTGGGTCTTTTACCGCGAATAAATTCCGCTAAGTAGATGCCATCTTCATAGACATGTACAACTTTGATTGATTGGCGCAATTGTGTAACATTTGCTTTACCGACAACGACCTGGTTTAAACTTTCCCGAATCGCATTACGCACAGGATCAGCCCAGGAACCCTGGGGAATAGAGAATTTACCATTCTTTACTTTAAAGATCTCAAAATCGAGCATATTTCTATCATTATTATAAAATACACGCCCGGTGACTACCCGGTACATGCTTATAAATCCCATAGTTGTGTGCTGAAATTTTATAGTAATTCGTATTTCGTTAGTCGAATTGTCATTATTTTTTCCCGGTACTCCATCATCGGGGGTGATAACATCAAACCAAATTGATTCTGCACGTAGATGCCCGCCACCGCCAGAATAATCTGTCACATCCTGCTTTGCTGCTTCCGCCTCTTTACCTTCTTCATTAAGCATGAGCTCAGTCCGGGCCAAATAAGTAATTTCGGCGATTGTATATTTCTTACCGCTACCACGTTTCTCAGGATGTTTAAACCGTTCAGACTGTTCATCCATAATTTCGCTGTCTTTATCTGACAAGTCGTCGACGTACGCAAAATCCGGGGTTGCAAAAAGTCGCATAATGATAAATAATAAAAATGCTAAAATCGCAATCCCAATGACATTTCTTATCATGCCAAATAGATTGAAGTTGCTGCGTTCATTCTGTTTGTTGAACTTTTTTGCCTGTGCCTGCATATCTGCGGGATCAAGTTCATCAAGGTTCAGCTTTTCGCCACAACCACGGCAGAATATTGCCCCGATCTGGTTATCTGCTTTACACTTTGGACATACGATCATTTAAGCGACTCCTTTAATTCCTCTAAGCATCTGATTTATTTTTTTTGGGTGATTCGGATTCTACTTTTTTAGTTTCAGGTTTCTTTTCCGATGACCCTTTGTCATTATTTTTTGATGATTCTTTCTCGCCACCTTTTGATGGCTCTTTATCACTACTTTTTCTTTTATAGTCGGTTTCATAAAAACCGCTACCCTTAAATATGATACCCGCTCCACTGCCAATAAGTCGTTTAAGAGGGCCTCCACAGTCAGGACAGTCGGTTAATCGATCATCCGTCATGCTTTGAAAGGCTTCTAATCTATGGTCGCATGTTTTACACTTGTATTCATACGTGGGCATATTTCAGTTAACCTCTGGCGTTACTATAAGCTGCAAATGAACTTTGGGCAAGCTGATATTTATTTGCGTTCAAACATACTGCGAATCTGCTTACCGACGATTTCTACAGGGTGTTCTGCTAATTTCTCACGGGTAGCCAATAAATTGGGACAATCCTGCTTAAATTCTGCAATCCATTTCTCAGCAAATGACCCATCTTCAATAGCTGTAAGCGCTTTTTTCATATTCTCTTTCACTTCTGGAGTGATGATTGAAGGACCTGTTTGGTATTCACCCCACTCAGCTGTATTTGAAATAACTGCATTCATTTGCTGTATGCCACCCTGATAAATCAGGTCGACAATTAGCTTCAACTCATGAAGAACCTCAAAATAGGCCATTTCAGGTGGATATCCTGCTTCAGTCAATGTTTCAAAACCGTACTTTATAAGGTCAACAGTACCACCGCAAAGTACAGTCTGCTCACCAAATAGATCTTCGTAGGTTTCCTGAGTAAAGGTACATTTCAAAACACCCGCACGAGTGAAACCCATGGACTTCGCCATAGCGAGAGCAATTCCTTCAGCATTTCCACTAAAATTTTGCTCAATAGCAACCAGGCCTGGAACGCCAAATCCCTCAAGATATGCCTTACGCTCTTCAGTCGCAGGGCTTTTTGGCGCCACCATGATTACATCGACATTTTCAGGCGGCACAATCTGCTTATAAACAATGCTGAAACCATGAGAAAAGGACAATACATGATTGTCCTGTAAATTGGGCTTAATGTGTTCTTCAAATACCCAACCATGGTGTTCATCTGGTAGAAGAATGTGAATAATATCGGCTTTCTGAACTGCTTCGGCTACGGAATATACTTCTAAACCATCTTCTTTGGCACGGTGATTTTCAGGGTCTCTAGCAGTACCAATAATAACATGTACACCTGAATCATGCATACAAAGTGCCTGAGCTGTTCCCTGGCTTCCAAAGCCTATTACGGCTACTGTCTTGCCATCTAAAACGGCCAAATCCGCGTCATCATCATGTAAAACTATTACATCACTCATTGTATATTTCCTTAAGTTAAATTAGGTGATTAATGTTTAGAAAATTGTAAACCCGAACGATAACGCAAAACATTCGATTTGCAAATTGCAGATAAATAATAAGTTTCGAATTTCTATCCGGGCATTTTACTATAGATTATGCTCATGCGATACATCCATTACTTATTGATTTTAGTGACTGCATTTTATCAGTCAGACTGCAGTGCCCAAGCCGTGGGTGGTGATTTTAAGATAAAGGTAAAAATAGAAGATGACCACTTCAGGTTAACCGTCAAGGACTACGCAATCCGTGCAGAAGAGCAAATCCGTCTACACCTTCCTTTTAACAATCGAAAAAAAGTCAAACTGCTGCACATTCACGATAAATCTGTCACTGTTAATACGACACATTTCTTCATCGAATACGGCATAAAAAAAACACCCCAGGTGTATGAAAACATTATCAAAGCGCTGTTATTTCGACGATTCAGACAGCTATCGAGAGTGAACTCATTTGAACGCAAGCGAATCCCTCAGTGGTTAGTCGCCGCAATTTACTACCATGTCGAACAAAAGAAAAAATACACGCCACTTCATGCCTCATTTATCAGTACACGTATACAAAATAAACTTGGTAATATGCCTAAAATAGAAACAATTATGAATAAATGTCCGAGTATGAAAACCCCTATTCTGTGGATGCTTTCTACGGATTACAATGCCAGTATATTCCACCTCGCTAATCAACATAAACGTTTCTTTTTAAGTTCATATATCATCAATTATACAATAGAGAAAAGCCCTGCAGAAAATCTCAGCAGCTGTTTAAATATCGATCTGCCCGTTTGGTATAAAAAAGAAATAACGAAGTTTAATAAACACAATACAAAACTCGTAACCTTAAACGAATTTGCCAGCACATTAAAAAAAATAGAAACCGTCGTTATTGATGAAAAGGAACATATCATTGCAAGTATTATTTTTGACAAAGAGAAGAAAAAGAAGGTCAATCTGCCCAAGTTTTTTTCTGAATTAAAAAAGCTGCAATTTAGTTCTCCCTACCTGCTCTTCCGCAGCCTGGGTGAGTTTTACAGAGAATACCAAAACCTCATTTTAGCAAAATCTAACAACTTAAAACTGCTTAACCGCATCCGTGAAAAAATGGCTCAAGAGCTTGCTCTGCATAAAGAAATAAACACCTACCTTATTAAATTTGAGCAAAGCACACGATCCCCCAATTCCATCCTCGCAAAATATTTGCTCTTTATAGAATCTACATCTAAAAAGCATAAAGCGGTGAAAGAGCTTGAGAGCTATCTTGATTCCATTCAAAAAAAGTATGAAGAAAGCTTCCGTAAGAGTTCAAAAGAATAAATAGTCAGTCTATGGACAAACACCCTCATTCAAGTATTGTAAAACCCTTATTTTTTGAATAGACTTAAGGATTTTATGAGTGAATTAAACATAGCGATTTTAGGTTACGGAACTGTTGGTACAGGTGTGGCAAAATGCCTGCTTGAAAACCAGGATATTATGCATGCCAGAACCGGGGTAAAACTTGTTCTGAAATACATCGCAGATATTGATACGGAGAGAGACCGTGGTCTTGAGCTTCCAGATGGCGTCCTTGTTAATGATGCAAATGCCGTAATTAATGACCCGGATGTTGATGTTGTCGTCGAACTTATTGGTGGCAAAGGCATTGCTAAAGAATTTACGCTTGCAGCCCTCAAACAGGGTAAAGCAGTCGTCACTGCAAATAAGGCATTGCTCGCCTATCACGGTAAGGAAATTTTCGACTGCGCCCGGGAAAACAATACAGAAATCTTTTTCGAGGCAAGTGTTGCGGGTGGAATTCCCATACTTAAAGCACTCAAAGAAGGCCTTGCGGCAAACCATATCAATAGCATTTATGGCATACTAAATGGGACCTGTAATTACATCCTAACGCGTATGGAAAATGAGCAGATAAATTTTGAGCCTGTGCTTAAGGAAGCACAAGAGCTGGGCTATGCTGAAGCAGAACCCACCCTCGATGTTGCCGGAGACGATGCAGCCCACAAAACCGTTATTCTTGCCTCACTAGCCTTCGGAAAATGGTTCGATATGTCACTGCATATTGAAGGTATAGAAGAACTCAGTCTGCTTGACATAAGCAATGCCGATAAACTGGGATACCGAATAAAATTACTGGGCATCATCAAACGAGAAGGAAAAGATATCCAGATGCGTGTGCACCCTGCCCTGATACCTAAAGATACACTGCTCGCTCAGGTAAATGATGTGTTTAATGCTGTTTTGATCAATGGCGACTTTGTTGGCGATACAATGTATTACGGTCGTGGTGCCGGAATGGAAGCAACAGCCAGTGCCGTAACTGCAGATATCATTGATGCCTGCCTGAATCGGAAACATGATTCAATAAACCGCGTGGCGCCATTTACACAATACGACTATTATGGCGAGCTTGTTGACATAAGCGATATTAAGTCGCGTTATTACATCCGTCTTGAGCTAATTGACAAGGCAGGTTGTCTCGCTGCTATCGCCAGTGAGTTTGCAGCCAGAGAGATTAGTATCAGCACAGTGAATCAGGATGAATCAGACAGCAGCACGGTACCAGTCGTTCTAACCACTGCTCTGGCGATAGAAAAAGATATGAAAGCTGCATTGGAAGCCATATCGAAACTCGATTTTGTTAAATCAGAACCGGTCATGATACGCATAGAAGATTTACATGAAGAATAATTACGTATATTTAAAGCATACTTTGGAGGTGAAGTCGTTCGCTTGTTTTCCTGATGGATCACACGCTAGCGGCTTTATTATTACCTTGTGTACCTGAAACAAACCCCCAAAGATTAAACTAAACAACGGAAGAACACAATGGAAGAAGTTAAAATATACGATACAACATTACGCGATGGCACTCAAGGCGAAGGCATAAACTTTTCAAAAGTGGACAAGCTTCGCATCGCTGAGCGGCTCGATAGTTTTGGCGTAGCCTACATAGAAGGTGGCTGGCCAGGATCAAACCCGAAAGATATGGGCTTTTTTGAAGAAGCCAAAAAGATGAATTTGCAGCACGCGAAGTTTGCCTCATTTGGCAGTACCCGGCGTGCGACAAACAAAGCTGCGGACGACCCAAACATCATCGCCTTACTCGAAACTGAAACCCCTGTTTGCACCATCTTTGGTAAAACATGGCTGCTGCATGTGACCGACGTTTTACGTGTTGAGCCTGAAGTGAATCTCGAGATGATCAACGACAGTGTCGCCCACCTGGTGAAAAATGGTCGTGAAATGGTTTACGATGCTGAACATTTTTTCGATGGCTACAAAGACAATCCGGAATATGCCATAAAAACACTCATGGCTGCTGTAGAGGGTGGTGCATCCAGTATCGCCCTTTGTGATACAAACGGCGGTACCCTGCCGAGTGAAGTCACCACGATATGCGAACATGTTATAACTGTGATACCGTCGACTGTTGTGCTTGGAATCCACACCCATACTGACAGTAGTCTGGGCGTCGCAAACGCCCTTGCCGGTGTTGAAGCAGGCGCGCGGCAGGTACAAGGCACCATTAATGGTATCGGTGAGCGATGTGGCAATTCCGATCTCTGCGCCATCATCGCCAATCTTGAATTAAAGATGGGCTACAAATGCCTGCCAGATGGCAATCTCAAACACCTCAAAGATTTAAGCAATTATGTCGACGACCTGGCGAACCTGCATCCAAATACCCGTCAGGCATTTGTTGGAGAAAGCGCTTTTGCACATAAAGGCGGTATTCATGTAAATGCCGTACAGAAAGTGTCGCGCTCATATGAACATATTGAACCGGAAAAGGTTGGCAATAAACAACGCATCCTTGTTTCGGACTTATCAGGCGGTAGCAATATCCTTATGAAAGCTGCAGAACACAATATCGATATCGACAGCAAAAGCCCTGAAGTACGGCAAATCCTTAGCGAATTGAAAAACCTTGAAAGCGAAGGCTACGAATATGAATCTGCTGGTGCCTCGTTTGAATTGCTCATGCGCAAAACTGTCGAAGATTTTGAGCCCTCATTCGAGCTCGAAGGTTTTCGAGTTGTCGTTGAAAAACGCGGCGATGGCGACTGTTTTAGTGAAGCTACAGTCAAGGTAAATGTAAATGGCACGACGGAAATTTCTGCTGCAGAAGGTGATGGGCCTGTGAATGCCCTCGACCTGGCACTACGAAAGTCACTGTCACGTTTTTATCCTGATATAAAGAAAGTGCAACTGCGTGATTACAAAGTGCGTATCATAGGTGGCGACAGTGGTACAGCCGCTAAAACACGTGTTTTAATCGAGTCGACTAATGGTGAAAAGTTCTGGGGTACAGTCGGCGTAAGCGAAAATATTATCGAAGCTTCCTGGCAAGCGCTCGTAGACTCAGTAGAGTACATCCTGTATGAAGACAAAGAGAAAGGTAAGAAAAAATGACGTATATTGTCACCGAACCATGTAAAGGCTGTCGTTATACCGACTGCGTTGAAGTTTGTCCTGTCGATTGTTTTCACATAGATGACGACATGCTCTTGATTGATCCCGATGAATGTATCGACTGTGCTGCCTGTGTACCCGTTTGCCCGGTAGAAGCAATCTTCTTTGAAGATGATGTTCCAGACAAATACCAGGAATGGATTGAAATCAATATTGAAAATGCTGCAGGATTACCGGTAATTGATGAAACACAAGATCCATTAAAACCGTATCCTGAATGATCCCCATCTGTGTCATAGATACTGATACAGAAGATTTTTCACATTGAATAAAAAAAGTCCTTTTACATTTCCGTTTATCGATTAGCCTGGTTAATTCATAAATCTCGTAGCGAAAGGGCTAAGTGTAA
Source organism: Lentisphaeria bacterium (assembly GCA_013215875.1). Lineage (GTDB taxonomy): Bacteria > Verrucomicrobiota > Lentisphaeria > JABSQK01 > JABSQK01 > JABSQK01. Next base: position 951 of record JABSQK010000484.1, on the reverse strand, counting down.
AAGTAGCAGTCATTTAGGGCTGCAAGATGGATGTAGGCGTGCCGAGGCACTTCAAAATCATCGTCAGTTCTAAGTGACAGATACTGTAACAATTCTCACTTGCAGTAGATGGTTTTATAAATTATCCAGGTTAGGTTCTTCATATGTCAAAAGGTAAACTCATTATTGTTACTGCGCCGAGCGGTGCAGGAAAATCAACCATTATACACCATGTGATGCAAACACACCCTAATTTGCATTTCTCGGTCTCCTGCACGACACGTGCGCCCCGTAAAAATGAAATAGATGGCCAGGACTATTTCTTTCTCAACGACAGTCAATTTAATAAAAAGGTGGATGCAGGTGAATTTATTGAACATGCCTGCGTGCATGAGAATAATTATGGAACGCTTAAATCAGAACTAATGAACTTTATTGATGACGGTAAAAATGTCTTACTCGACATCGATGTACAAGGTGCCAATCAACTTCGTAACATATTAAATGATGAGATGAAAGCCATTGCCACATTTGTATATATTGCGCCACCATCCATTGAAGCCCTTGAAGAGCGGCTTCGGGCTCGCGGCACCGAAACAGAAGATGTCATACAAACACGATTGGCCAATGCAAAATCCGAATTAGACGAAAAGGATAAATTCGATATCATCATAATGAATCACAAGTTGAGCAAAGCCATCGAAGAGTTTACTGCCATTGTTGATGCCCCATGACTCAAGAACTGAAAATACTCAATATCAGCCAGCTCACTGCCCGCATAAAATCGCTCATCGATAAATCGTTAACCCCCGTATGGATTGAAGGTGAAATTAGCGATTTCAAATCAAACCCGAATGGTCATGTTTATCTGAAACTCAAAGATGCCGGCAGCAAGATAAGTGCGGTATTCTTCGATGGAGCACAGATTGTCAATAAACTGGCTTTGGCAAATGGAACTGCAGTGGAAGCACT
>JABSQK010000483.1 GCA_013215875.1 Lentisphaeria bacterium | reverse complement strand
CTTAGCAGCAGCTTTCTTCTTGGCTGGAGCTTTCTTCTTAGCAGCAGCTTTTTTCTTGGCTGGAGCTTTCTTCTTAGCAACAGCTTTCTTAGCTGGCTTTTTCTTTGCTGCAGGTTTCTTTTTTGCAGCGGCTTTTTTCTTGGCCATCATACACCTCTTTGTTGTGTTAGTTACCAATGACTTTTTTAAAGTCACTTTAAACTACTGAAAATGAAGGTCATTGCAATTATTTTTGTATAATAAAATAACTACAAAAAATTTATTAATTTCGAATTGTTTCCCCTTTGATCACTCAAAGCACTGGTATGTATAGTACAAAAGAGATGCAATGTTTTATTGTTGTCAAAAAAAGCAATTTTAAAAAAAAGAAAAAAGATCGCTTTTTTTAATCTTAAACCAAAAAAAGTTTTTCTTTTTAACATTTTTTTTAAAAAAAAGTTTTTTCTTTTTTCTTTTTAACATTTTTTATACGACAAATCTTATCATTTTTTATACCAATTTCTTTGCAAAAAAAAGATAAAAAAATGTTCCTGGAATATTTTTTAGATCAAAGGACTTGGTTTTTTAATGGGGCTAAGAAAAATGAATATTGCTTTAGATTATTTTTTTGATTAAAAATCATCATGATTATAAAACGTGTTCACATTCAAAAGGGAAAAAATCCATAACTTTATTGCTATTAAGCATACGTTGCATAGATTAGCGATTTGAAATAAGTCCGCTAGATGTTTACATGCCCGGACGCTGAATTTTTAATCGAGACGACTAAACTCATGAGACGATTTTCCCCGAAACAAATCAGTTATCTGATTTACCTGTTCCCATTTTGCATAGACCTCCTGGTATCACAATATTTATTTGCAGGGCCTCTACGCATGGCTCAAATTCATGAAAACCCACTAATGACCACAGGTATTTTGGCTGTATGGGGCGTTTTTTATATGGTTAGCAATTGGATCGTACCAAGATTTGTGACTGATAAAAATGCCACATCGTTTATTATTGGAAGTTGTTTCTGTCTCTTTATCCTATCCTGTGTAGCCATTTTCATTCCATCCCTCCCTACCGATGATACTATCAGAATTTCAGTCTTTTTACTTTTTGACTTTTCAATTAGTTCTGCTGGTTTAGGAATTTATGCAATCTCAGCCATTTCGGGAATATTGATTGCCATGTTTTTTGCCCCGTTCCAAGTCTTTATGAAAACGGTAGATTCCGGTGAAAAGGAAAATGTTTCATACTCTACAGGCATGTATACATTTTCCTGGAGTATGGGATTTGCCTTTGGGCCATTTATTTCGGGATGGTTTATGGAACTGGGAATTGGCTGGGAGTTATGTTTTGCATTTAGTGCCTTCGTAAGCTTGCTGACAGCATTGGGTATATGGTATCTCAGAAATGCCATACGAAATAATGAAGAGGTGGCTGAGACTAAAACCCTCAAACCGGAAGCTTCAGAAAACAATTCACCTTATGATTCAGCACCCGACATGGCTTGGGTCTCATGGATCGTTTCTATTGGGATTTTAATCGCGACTATGGCTGTCTTCCGTAGTTTATTTATTGTCGAGGCAGAACAAGAACACGGGATGCCATCATCGCAAATCGGTATGATTTTCTTTATTTCCAGTATAGGCCAGGCATTCACAGCATTATTTTTAATTCGAGGGCGTGACTGGATGTATAAAGCAATATACCCGACCTTATTTAATACCGCAGGTGTAATAGGGCTAATCTTAATAATGATTGGCCAGTCTTTTACTCTGTTTCTTTTGGGTGGATTCCTCATTGGTATCTGCACAGGGGCATTTTTCTTTTATTTTGTTTTTCATGCCATCGTGCATCCTAAAAAAAGTATCCGCTATGTTGGCATCAATGAACTTCTTGTTGGACTTACCGGTGTTATTGGCGCATTTCTGGGACCCTGGATTGAAGAGAGGCACTCCTATGACATGAGCTGGGCATGTGTTGCAGCATTGATTGTTGTCGTATCCATTTTTCAGTTTATTATGCATTTTAGGAAAAAGTTTTCTTTTCCCCCTGCTTGAACTCTTTGCTTTAAATTGGATTGTATCTCAGATTAAACGGAAGGATTATTTATGTATACTCATGAAGGACGTGTGGCATTTTCGGATACCGATGCTGCCGGAGTTGTGCACTTCACAAAAATTTTGAATTATGTGGAAATTGCCGAGCATGAAATGTTTCGTTCACATGGCCATTCCGTATTAATGCAAATCAATGATTCTTCTCAGATAGGCTGGCCACGAATGCATGTGGATTGCGATTATAAATTACCCTTGCAGTTTGAAGATGAATTCTCCATAGAAATAGAAATTGCCGAGCTGAAAGAAAAGCTGATGAGCTATCAGTTTAAGGTTTTAAAGAATGAACGCATTTCAGCCCAGGGCACAATGACGATTGCCTGTGTGATAAAAAAGGGCGGCCATATAAAAGCAATTGAAATACCTCAGGAAATACGCGCCTTCATTGATAGCATCTAATAGCTCTATCGAGAATGCGTCGATTTCAATCGTCTTTTTCTTTCATCCACTTACTGTTTGCGATTGTAAATTCCACTGGCAATTCCATTACAGAACTCCACCAGCCGCCAATGTCGCCTTTAGAATGCCAGCTTTCTTCTGTTAACATTAGACGTGCCTGGTAGTTTCCATTTGGAAACCAGGGAATAAAATCAGCCGTTTTATAGCGCCTGCGTTCACGTTCGCACCAAATCTCTTCGTTAATTGTGACGTTAACAGGCTCTGCATAAATAGAACTGTCCGATGCATCAATCGTTACGGGATGACAATCAGACTTTAGCTTGGTTGTATTCTGGTTGTACAGCCAGAGTACATGCAAAGTACTGTCAAGCGAGAAATCCCGAGCCGCATTTCCATTCTTGTCTGTTAGTAAATAATCAAAAAGAATATAGGAACGAATTAGGTGTTTCTGCTTTTCCGGATAAAGGTAGTAATCTTTATCATTAAAATTTGTTGCTTTTCCCGGTAGTCGCCAACGACCCAAATTGCCAATAATCTCAAATGCTCTTTCATCTTTTTTATAATCACCCATCAGCTTTATCTGGTAAACAAAGTTGGGTTTTAACCCCTTGGCTTCTAGTCTGCCTGTAAAGCTCGACGCTTCTTTCTTATAGCTTAACATGACCGTCGCATTTTTATATGAATAGTTCTTTACATAGTCAGCGGAATACTCATTATCTGCAAGATCTGCCCAGCGTTGATCCTCGATAGTATCATATGCCTTGAGCATTTGAGAATTGTTTTCATTCAGGATGAATTCGATAGTCGATTGGCGTTCTGGTCCCGGGGTTTTACTTTCAGGAATATAAACCCTACGACCCAAGGGCGCTAGATGCCCAGTGTCGCCGCGTATATAAGCCCCCAATGCCATTCCCATCCGTAAAGAAAATAGAATGCCTACACCGATAATAAAACCATAAAGAATCTTTTTCTTCATAGCAGCCTGGTATTATTTCACCGCTATGCAGGAAATTTCCACTTCGGCATTTTTTGGTAAACATGCTGCTTCTATGGCTTGCCTTGCTGGTTTAGTCTCGCCGGTAAAAAATGAGCCGTACACCTCATTCATATCGGCAAATTGACTCATGTCGGCAAGGAAAACTTCACATTTCACCACATCATCTAAACTGTAACCAGCAGCTTCAAGAATTGCTTGCAGATTGCTCAGCGCTGTGGATGTGCTTGCTTTTATATCACCGCCGACGAGTTCGCCATTTGAATCAATGGGTAACTGTCCGGAAACATATAGCGTAGTGCCACTTAATACCGCTTGCGAATAAGGGCCAATTGCAGATGGCGCATTGTTTGTATTTATTGCTTTATTTGTCATGATAAATTCCCAATTTTATGTGTTAAAGATACGATGTGATAAGAATCACTTTTTTCAACTTCTAATAGCCAACTATCAACAGCAGCCTTGGGGTATGCAAAATACCAAAGGCAAAGAGAAGTCGAAGCAACAGCTTCGTGCTTGAGCGTAGCGGTCAATCAACTATCAACTATCAACTATCTTACAAAACTTGCTACAAGTCCGATTAGCCCGCCAAATACCGCGCCCCAAACCACCAGCCAGCCAAGATGTTCACGAATCATCGTTTGCATGATCTCTTTAACCATCTGTGGCGTAAGTTCTTCTAAACGCTGCATAACAATCTTTGCAACTTTATCCTGAATGACAGACCCCTCAGTCTCCTTCTTAAATTTTTCTTTGATGATATCTTTTACCTTATCACTTTCTGCCATTTCCTTAATAACCGTGCTCATGCGTTCTACAAAAGGGTCTTTTAATGGTTCAAGGGCTTTTTCACCACCAAACATGCTAAGCATAGAGCCGAACTTCGATTCCAATATCGCTGCTTTGAGTGCAACAAATGCCTGATTAAAATCCAGTACATCGACAATCTCTGCTAAATTAAACTGCTCCTCGGCGGGCTGATTCTCTTCAAAAAAACGGTTAATATTTTCTGTGGTAAAAAACTGGTCCATAATCAGATCGTGGATTGCCCCTTTAAAATCTTCGAAGCGGGCCGGAATCACACCCGACCCATATAGACCAGGAATCTTTTCAAATAACATATGTATTGCCAGCCAGTTCGTTAGGGCACCGGATAATGCGAACAGACCTATGTCCATCGCATGGGGTTTGATTGTTTCAGGAAGAAAAAATGACATCACAATTATTCCAGCAGGGATAATATTACTAATTAGGCTTTTATTCATACTTTATCTATTTTCACATTATGTTTAAATTAACTATTTTTTTTCCTATACTATATGAGTCAGGTATTTCTTGGCAATAGCCGTTCATACAAAATATTTGCAAGACATATAGAATTCTATAGAATTGTCGATAATGAAGGGAAAGGATTATTTAGGAATTAAATTATGAAAAAGTATTTAACTATAACAATGATAGTACTGCTTACACAAAGCTGCGCATTTCATATGACTTCGTCTGTCTGCAATGGTTATAGAATTGATACAACAAGTGAACTGACAAACGACCTCGAAGTAATATCAGATATTTTACCCATAGGCACTGATGAAAAATTGATCACGGAAATTATCGAAGCCAAGCTGGACCGAAAAGTGAAACAGATGAAATATATACCCGGCGATCCATACCGTGTGCACCTGGCCACATACATCGTAATACCAACAGGGCAGAACAAGAAATTATGCTATATCTATTGTGAGGATGGTAAAGTTGTTTCGCATCAGGTACGTTTAGAAGGGAATTACTTCTTTAATTAACTCACACTGAAATTAACTCTATAAATTAGTAGTACGAGGAAATTTCTATTTAGCCGATTTCGTCCATTATCTCACGCTCGACACGTTCGTAGCAATCATTGCAGATTCCGTGGCTAATACTATCCTGCCCTCTTTCAAAGTACGGATCAATCTGCCATTTTCCCGTACCATTCTTTGTCTTTTCGCAATAAAGGCAAACTGACACCAGTTCTTTCTCTTCACCAACTAAACGCCTGAAGTATTGCTGCTCGGTTATAAAGCGAAAAGATTGAATCAAATTTTTAATGCTGGTATCATTTTCGTGAATGTAATCGTTTGCTTCATGTGAAATTCGATTGTCTAATTGCTTGGTTACTACGATAATCGGGATGTCCATGCTGAACGTTTTTATTGAACCGAAATTATTTACTCCGGAATTTTTGAAATCTGCTTCGTTGTATATGATTACATCGACTTGATGATCTTGCAGGACGGACCAGGCGGAGTGTAGGCTTCCCGCTAATTGTATATCGTAACCAAAGCGCTTTAGTGAAACTGTCGTACTGTCAGGAAACTGGTTTTTTCTTATCCATAATATTTCTTTCATAATTTCTTGCCTAATAAAGTGTGTTTGTCCTCTTAGTCGCAAGTGCCGTGCCAAGGCCATTTATTGAGGCTGATTCAGCCCTAAAAATCTGTAACTAGTTGATAACAGGTGGTTTATTTGATCAGTTTCTTGGGAGAGCGTGAAAGAGATACCATGAAAGCGGAAATTATCTCACTCTGACACGGATTTTATTTCCTCAGCAGGGTTGTCATCTTTTTCATCATCTTTTTCGGGGCCTTTAAGATCAGGAACCGTCGTAAATCGCTTGAAGATATAAAAAAGTAATGTGAATACAATGACTGCGATATTCAAGCTATACAGGGCGGTTACCAGTGACGTTCCCACAATGAAAAACATATCCATATGAGTGACGAGATAGCTCGTCTTAAAACCATCTGAAATATTTTGACCAATCTTGAAGTGCTGGCTGAGGTATTTCCAAAATGGCTCCCAGTCAAAGACATCATAGCCCACCTTAATTAACAGTCCGGCGAAGACAGCTTTTGGTATTAAGGAAATGTAATTTTGAAAAAGCAGCATTTCGATGAGTACAAATACGCCCACCATAATTCCAGCAAGCCGCATCGTCGCATTTTCCTTCAGCATAAGGACAGAGCGAATGGTTGCCTGGGCTCCAGGTATACCGCCAATAAATGCGATCAATCCATTGGCAACACCCTGGGCCATCAATTCCTTGTTCTGCTTCGTCTTATCATCATGACCATTCTCTTCTTGGATTTTATCAACCACAAGTGATGTCAGCAATGTATCGAGATAGGCTAATAAGGATAAACCCAGTGCAAATGGCAGGGCAAGTTTTATGACCTCGAAACTCCAGTCGACAGGAATCTGACTCTTAATAAGTGTAGTAAAATCAGCAAAGGAATTTAGTGACGTTCCCAGGACGACTTTTTCGATATCTAAACTTCCCATATTAGCGACCAAACTCATTACAACGATGCTGAGTAATGTCGCAGGAAGGAAAGCCGCTTTCGCTTTTAGAACTTTCTTAATAACAGGTGGAAGAACAAAAAGCATGATAAGAGTGAAAAGGGCGATAAGTAAATTTGCTGTTGCGGACCCCGTAAGCGCTTTTTTATCGGCCAGCCCGAAGAGCTTTTGTATTTCATATATCCATATTAAAATGGCTATACCATTCATAAATCCCGATAATACCACTTTAGGGATATATTTGATTAACTTTCCAAAGCGCAATAAGCCTGCTAAAATAAGGATGAGACCTGTTAATATGAAAATGAGGTTCAAAAAATGATCATTGTTATCAATGGATTTTATTGCTGCAATGCTAATTACAAATGCAGTCATGGGTGCAGTCGGCCCGGAGCATTGTATCCGCGTACCGCCCAGCAGTGAGCAGACAAGTGCAATAATACCGGCAGACATAATGCCGGCAAAGGCACCACGCCCCGATTGCACACCAAATGCCGCGCCCAGACTTATCGCCACAAAACTCACCGTTAATCCAACGATGATATTTTGGATGATTTCGCTGCTTTTATTTTTCTCTTCTATATCCATACGCGACAAATCTAACTTTTTCACGCAGGACATCTACTATATAAATGAAATATTTCTCATTTCTTTATTTCTTACTGAAACAAGGACAGATTTGAATGATGTAGGATGGGACAATTACTTCCTATTTACTTTTTCACTTTGTTCGGCTACCTTAAAGAAATACAAAAGGGGCGTTGTAAATGAAAAAGAAGAAACGGAGGATTATACTATGCGGAATTCTTCTTATATTTATAAGCATCATAAGCTTACAGCGATTTGGCAGGTCCATCTGGTACCCGGCCTATGTAAAAATAGCAGGTGAAAAAACGAGCGAAGAAATCTATACGAATAATGCATCAGAAGTAGAACCGATTTGGCAGAAACGCTTAAATAAAATTGGCCGTGAAAATCTCCCTAAACAAATTTCGATAATTGCTCTTAAGCATGAACAAATTCTGGAGATCTGGACAAATGATACGGCCGATAATAAACTAATAACAAAATTCAATTTCACCGCATTTAGCGGAACCCTGGGCCCAAAATTAAAAGAAGGGGATTTACAAATTCCTGAAGGTATTTATAAACTGGAGTATTTAAATCCAAATAGCAGCTATCACTTATCCATGAAAATTAATTACCCGAACAAAGCCGATATACAAAATGCTAAATCCGATAGACGAACAAATATAGGTAGTGATATCTTTATTCATGGTAAATCCGTGACCATTGGATGTATTCCCATTGGTGATAAACACATAGAAGAACTATATAACCTTGTCTATGAAATTGGCCTGAAAAATGTCGATGTAATTATTGCACCCAATGACCTGCGAATAAAAAAGCCACTATATGAAAATGAAAAACTGAAATGGCTGAAGAATAAATATAAAAAAATTGAACACGAAATGAACAACTACAAAATTTAATTTCATTTTTTGGAACTAAATGATCTTACTGGGGTTCTTACATTAAGTTTGCAATGTTGGAATTAGGAGAAAACCATGCTTCGATTCATCATGTTCCTTTCAGTCGCCTCTGGGTTGATAGCCCAGCAGCAAGACTCTTCTTATAACTCAAAAATATACCACGCAGATTTTAGACTGGAGAACTGGGCGAAGTCGATTAAGGCCTTGGCTACGTCTGGTATTGCGATCGACCCGGATAATGTTCCGGAATTTGAGGCGGGTCGGCGCTTTTTTATTAAGGTGAATGATAAAGACTTAGCTGAAATGCACAAGTTCGACCGAACGAGAAAGGTCCACAATGATAATGAGATATCTTAATCGGATCTTTAGCATCGTCTGGATTATGACTATCTCTTGCTTGTCGATAAACGTTTCGGCAAAAGATACGACAGGCGATGATGTTTTCGCGAAAGTAAAGAAGGTACATATTCGCAGTTGCGACCGCAGCTATGAAAAATCAGTTCCGAAAATATACCTTGGGCAACGCCTCTATTTTGAAGTTCTCGATTTAGAAAAGAGCAGCAAGCCGCGTACAAATATCACGATCACACTGAAGACATCGAGCAATCAAACCGCCATAGTCAAATTATGGGTGACCGAACGAATCGGACTCTTTCACGGGACTATCAAGACGGTAGTACTACTGAATGGAAAAGCACCGAAGAGGTCTTTAGGACTTGCCTATGGGGACACTGTTACTATTCAATATAGCTATGGTGGTAATACAAGTCAGTATGAGATCAAGGTTCATCCCGGGGCGAATGGAACGGTTGAGGCTTTTAACAAGCGTTACATAAATTTTGAGATGGCTGTGAGCACAAAGTGCATGGTCGTGGAATCATATATTGAACTGGCGAAGAAATATCGTTTATTAAAAAGAAACGACCTTACAAGATCTAGGATATCTTCCAGCAGAAAACTTCTTGAAAAAACCATTCGTGACTATCCAAATAATAAATATAATCTTTGGACTGACTACCTCGAAGCCAGTCTAATGTTGGAACAAGCCAATGATGCGGTTGACAAAAAAGAAAAAGAGCGCTTCTATGAAAAAGCGTATGCACGTTTTGACCAGATTGTTAAGACAGACCCGGATAGCGACTTTGCCCCTAGAGCACAATATAAGAAAGCTCTTATATTCGAAAAAAGAGAACAGATAAACGAAGCGCTACTGTGCTATGCGCGCCTGTCTTACCATTATCCAAATCATGAGTTGCTTGCAGAATCGTTTGCCAGATTGGGACAATTATTTTGGATGCATGCAAAGAGATTTCGAAAAAAATCTCTCAACCCGAAGGTGGATGAATTCAAGGCTGCTCAATATGAGAAAATTGCCAAAGAGGGATACATGATGTCCGCTAAATTTTTTGAATACCATGCTAAACGCTTTCCAAAACATCAATTAGCTGGAAAAACATCCGTTCTATCCGGTCAGGCTTATATGCAGGCAGAAATGTTTGACGAAGCAATTGCAACTTTTATTGAAGCAATTAAGAAAAATGCAGGTAATGATAAACTCGTATCTGAAGCCATGTATTGGCTGGGCGATTCCTACCTGAAAAATGACGACGAAACAAAAGCCTGGCGCATCTTGAAAAAATTGACCTGGGAATATCCTTCTAACAAATGGTTGAGACCCATGTACATTAGATAGGTCAAAAGAAAATATCGAACTAGAAGTAATTAAGACTCCTAAATCCCATTAACATACGTGCCATCGGTTTCTTGACAGATCCATATTAGAGATTCCTTTACGGATATATTTTATCTATTTATAATTCTAAATTAGGAAAATTTGAATGAAGATCTTCGGTATATTATGTATCATTGGTGCTGCGTACATATTTTATTATGCCATGTTTGCTGTAGATCTATTTGGCGAACCAGTTTCTGGAACCGGGAAAGGGATGATCGGGGCCATAATATTATTTGGTTTTGGCATAAAGATGCTTTTTGTAAAAGTTAAGGGTCGTGAAGTGGGGGCAAATATCGGCAGAGCACTGTCGATCATGCCATATGTTATTATACTGATTGTAGCAATTATTTGTTTATTAATGTTTATAGATAAGGACCATCCGAGACATCACGGTGGAAAAAAGGGTGTGCCGGTAAAGAAATCACCTCGCTAGGTAAGTTGAAATTATTCAGTCCTGTCAGATAAACTTATTGATACTCTTTAAGGACATGAATGTTTCACTGTGTGCGATGCCATTGATCTGGGATAATTCATCTGTGAGGAAGTTAACCAGGCCTTTGTTCGATTCCACAATAACTTCGATAAGCAGGTCGTAACGCCCGGTAATGAGCGATACGGACAACACCTGATTTAATTGAGAAATCTCAGTTGCCTTGCTATCAAGCAATCGTGCTTCAGCCAGAGTAATCATAATAAATGCCAGTTGCTGGTTCTCGAGTATTTCCGGATTAATCAAACCACGAATTTTTAGTACGCCCGCTTCTCGCAACTTCTTTATGCGCTGCCGCACTGTACCCTCGGTGATTTTTAGCTTTTCTGCGATGGCATTATTCGTGGTATTTTCTTCGGAGAGAATAGCTATAATATCGCGATCTGTTTTATCTAGTTCAACCATGATGAAAAATCCTTAGATTAATTCGCTATGCTTTGTAAATGAAATACCGAGACTCGTGGCGACATTTTCATAAGTACAATGGCCATCATAAACATTGAGTCCTTTGGCGATGACAGGCGAACTTTTGCATGCCCCTTCCACACCCATATCTGCAATAGTTAATCCATAGGGAAGTGTCGTACTTGTAAGTGCTAGGGTTGATGAAAGTGCTACAGCCCCTGGCATATTACCTACACAATAATGTACGATACCTTCTTCGATATAGATCGGGTCATCGTGGCTTGTCACATGACTACTCTCGAAACAGCCACCCTGATCGATTGCTACATCCACAAGTACTGTTCCTTTGCGCATTAATTTTAATTGTTCACGAGTAATTAATTTAGGAGCGGTCGCGCCGGGAATTAAAACTGCACCGATTATTACATCAGAATCTTTAAGAATACTTTCGATGTTTGCATCTGTGGCGTAGAGCGTCGTGATACTGGACCCGAAGATATCATCAAGATAAGCCATACGCGCTGAATTTACATCGAGTACAGTTACATGTGCACCAATACCCACAGCCATTTTACAGGCATTGGTACCGACAATGCCGCCACCTAGAATGGCGATGCGACCACGACGCACACCGGGAACTCCGCCCAATAATACACCACGACCACCAAAGGTTTTTTCAAGATACTTGGCACCTTCCTGGACAGAGAGACGTCCGGCTATTTCACTCATAGGGATAAGACAGGGCAGGGCGCCATCTTCATCTTCAATCGTTTCATAGGCGATTGCTTTTACTTTTTTAGCCATCAACATTTCAGTAAGTGTTTTGTCCGCTGCCAAATGTAAATAGGTATAAAGAATCTGATCTTCTCTGAATAAATCATATTCTTCAGGCTGAGGTTCTTTTACTTTAACGATCATTTCCGCCTCAGCAAAAATGGCATCGCGATTGGGTTTTATTTCAGCACCGGCAGCAATGTATTCGCCATCCAAAAAATCCGTATCCGCACCGGCACCAGTTTCGATCATTACCTCATGCCCATGGGCAACATAATTCTTAACACACGCTGGCGTTAATCCCACCCGGTATTCATGTTTCTTAATTTCTTTGGGGCAACCTATCTTCATTTAATTTCTCCATTTAATTCGAATATCGTATATAATTATAATATATATGCGAAAAGCGAAAAATAAATAGGATAAATTAATTTTATTTTCAATAATTTTGCTGCCAGGCAATATCTCGCATGATTGAAATACAGGTGCCCAGCAAGGAATGATGCTCAGTAGCTACCAGTCGCCGAATGGTAGAACTCTATTTAAGTTCCTCAGCCAGTTCAATCTGTTATGTATCACTCACCCGATTTCTTTAAGCGAGGTAATGCCAAGGAAAGTATCGCAGGGACTATGGGAAGAAGTGCAATGTATCTCAGGGCTTGCTCGATGCCAATATTATCACCAAGCATTCCGATCAATGGTAAACTCAGACTTGCCAGTCCCCAACTGAGTCCCAAAGGTATACTTGAGGCAAGGCCGGTGTTTTCAGGAGCAAGCTCTTGCGCCAGTGCAACGAAAATAGAGTTCGATGCCAATAATAAGCCGCCGCCTATAGCCAACAGTACATAGGAATACGAGACGTTTTCTGTTAATGTGTACAGATAGAGAAATGGCACACTGCCAAGTATTGTTAAGAAAACGATGCCTTTTGAGCCAAATTTCTTATCTGCCAAATATCCAAAGAAAAGCGAACCAATAACCCCCGCTACATTGAAAATACCTAGGAATATTCCACCAGCAATTAGTCCATGTCCACGTTCTTCAGCGAGAAGTGGGATGTAAGTAAAAAAAGCAAGTCCTGTAACAGAGCGAATGACCACAACGACACAGATTAATGTTAGGTTTTTTGCTTGCGGCTTAAGCGCCGCAAAAGTCGGCTTTTCCCCATCCTCAAGCTGGGGATTTTTCAACGGAACAAATTTAAGCACCAGTAGCAGTAAAATGATTCCGGGAATTGCAATGTAGGGTAGTCTGCTCTGGGTAAATGTTTCAATAAACCATGGCACCCAAAACGGTGTTAGCCCGATGCCCAATGTGCCACCAAAAATAAACAAGGCCAAACCAAATGACCGTTGCTTGCCGCTCAATTCTCCTGCCAGTGAAAAAACTTGTGGATGAAATGCCGCAACACCAATACCTCCCAGCGCCAATACAAATATCAAACTTTCATAAGTCGGAGCAATTCCTATAAATGGAATACAGATGGCGCTCAGTGCCAGGCCGACAATTATCAAATATCGCCGGGACATACGATCGGCCCAAATACCCATAAGCGGCTGAGTAATATTGCAAATAGCAATGACGGTTCCGATGGTGCCCGTTTGAGCAAAACTTAGTTCCAGGCGTTTCTTTATCAGTGGCAAGACGGGTTGTAGAATCGTTGCATAACTGTCTACACAAAAATGAGCAAGGGTTATTATGAAAAGGCGAAATCGTTGCATAAATAAATTCTCAATAAAATT
>JABSQK010000482.1 GCA_013215875.1 Lentisphaeria bacterium | reverse complement strand
CACAGAGATTTCGTCGCCTTTTCAAGCTCAGATACCATCCGTTGGCGATTTGGCGTGAAGAACGAAACAGTCGTATGATCCGGATGATATGCCAAAAGAACAGTATTATCCGGCGCCCCGGTAACATGACCGACTTTATGCGGGACCGTAATGACTTCGATTGGGGTGACAGATACTGATTTGTAATTTTGTTTGATCATTTAGTCAGCGAACTCTTTATAGTCACATATGTGTGCTATATCGTTTGGGTGCTTTATTGCCCCCAAATTATTCCATAATATATATGGTTTTGGGTATAATTCATCTAATTTAGGGGTTTTGATGTGGCTTTGCGGGTAATTAGCTCCGTTAGACACATGTGTGGATAATTGTCCATTTTACTGAAAAAACACCGGAAGCTCAGCTTTTCTTTTCTTAGGTTTTTCTTATTTATTAGAAAAATATATACTCATAGGCAGGCTTTCTTGTAGTTTTCGGGGTAATTAGCCCCGTTATCTACACTGTGTCTAAAAATCACATATATTATCAAATTTGATGGAATCAGGTATTCAAGACTTTCATTTTAAGCCAATGCGGCGCCGCAGGTACCAGTCGGGGAGAATGAGTAAAAGCACGGCAATCAAAAACAACCAAGTGCTGCTCCAATAGATTTTTTCTTCATTGTATAAGTTATTTTCATGCAATGGAATTTCCTCTATTTTATCTATATCTGTCCAGTGCCAGTATTCCCCGCCAGTGGAAACTGCCAGTGATTTAAGTTCCGTTTCAGCCATGGGCAAAGGCAAAGATTCCGTGCTGGATTCCGTCGCCATAAAGTTGCGTTTAACATTGAGTTTTTCACCTGAGCTATCGGCCTCAAGAGTAATCAAATATTCCCCGGATTGATCAATAATTAAATTGGAGATATATCGCCCTGATATTTTTGGATCGAGAAAGAATTCGGAGTTTATCACTTTGCCATTTGGGTAATGCAAAGTGGCAGTAACTTTTGCATTATCATCGGTGATATAATTATCGGTAAGCACATCTGCCCAGAATTTTGTTTCCTTGCCAATTTCGAATTTGGCTTTTTCGGGTTTTAGTTCGAGTCGGTTTAGCGTGCTTGATGCGGCCCAGCTTATTATTTTAGACCAAAATGCACTGTGCATGTCTTTGCCATCGCTCTTGCTCATTACCCAGTTCCAGGTTTCGGGGATATTGATATAGGCGACTTTGCCATTGGCATATTTATGCGAGGCAATTAAAATAGAGTCCTGGCTCTTAAAATAGGCTGACGCTTTTGCTCCAGGCTTTAAATCACTTTTTTTAATTTTATATAGGCTTTGTGTCGCTCCGGGTAAAAAAATTCGTTCTGAGTAATCGCTTAAAGCAGATTGTTCTAATTGGAAAAAAATTGCAGTTGGCAATAGAATAATTTTCTCCGAAACAAACATGCCCAAGGAAGAAGGAGAAAATTTGAATGGTAATAGTTTTTGTATATCCGCATCCGACTCATTCATAAACCCTGTTAGCAATAAACCGCCACCGCGGTTTTCTACATAGGATTTTAAGGCCTCTTTATTTTTTTTCCTTAAAAGGTGTACACTGTTGAGGTCGAGTATAATGCAGTCATATTCTGCGATTCGGTCTAATGGCGGCAGACCCATTGGCAGTTTCGTATCATCGAAACCAAAATAATACCACTGTGTCGGCCCGGTCAAAATGACCGCATCGATGCTTAGTTTTTTTTCTGCGCGGGAAAAATTTGCCATGTATTTATAGTTCCAGTCGAGGTTTCCGGAAAAATAAAGTACTTTGAATGTATCCGGGTTAATAATTTCTACAGATGTATAATCCACATTGTTCGAGATGATCCGTTCATCAAAGTCTGCCTTGATCTCGGCCTTATAGATCTGGTAGGAAGCGAAAAAGTTTGTCTGCTTCAGTTCGATAATTTTCTCAAATTCATTCTTTTCAAATTTAACTATTTGTTTCTTGATTTGTTTATCCGCATTATATACAACGAGTTCCGCACTGTCTACAGACAGGCTGTTCCTCAACACTTTTAGACTCATAACAAACTCTTTAGCGCGTACTGCTTTATCTGGACTCAATACCCACTCGACAGATAGATCTGGAAACTTCCTGCTATCTCCAATGGCGATACAATGGATGGGAACCTTTCGATCATTGTAAGAATTAACTGCTTCCGAAAGTGGTAAATTTACATTGTCCAAACCATCGCTTATTAATACGACTGCGCTTGGTGTTTCAGCACCTTTTAGCTGCTCAAGCAATATCGTATCTATATCGCTCTTACCGCTGAGTGTATCAAAGCTGCTATCCAATTCGATACGATGACTATCGTTTCCTGCAAAGACATAGAGATTTGGCTGACTTATTTTGGACAGGACCTTTTTATAAAAAGATGAATCCGGATTGAAGATTTTATTTTTAACAAGTTTAATACGGCTTTGTTCATCGCAATCCCTGGTATCCATACTCTTGCTGGAATCAAAGAGGAAAATGATTTTGTTTCTTTGGTAATCCGGGCGTTTTTTTATAAAGTATGGATTGAGCAGACAGAGTGTAATAATCGTTATAGAAATAAGTTTTGTTAGCAGCAGCAAGCGCCAGTATTTTATATTTATTATGCTTTTTAGCGGGCTATAAAAATAGAGTATTGCTAATACTGCTGCTATGAATGCAGTAATAATTACGATACTTGGAAGGTAAGGTTCAAGGCGAAATTGCATCAGTCAACTTCACTTAGTTCTTTGAAGTATTTTTTTACAAGCCGTTGATATTCATCCGGTGCTTTCTGGTCTTGCATGCGACTGAGCTTTAATTTTCTTTTCATAATCTTTTCAAATAGGCGTCTCTCAATAATTCGAGCCGCTTCAGCTAGAAGGGCAGAGCCTTTCTGGTCCGTTCCTCCATTGCCCATAGATTTTGATTTATTCGCCAGATTTTTCATCTCTTTATCATTCAACTTTTTGGCGAGTTTCTGCAAATGTTTTTTAATGTCTTTTTCTTCCTGCGCTTTCGCTTGCGGGCTGCCCCCCTTTTCTGTCGCTTTCGCTTTGTTCTTTTTATTCACCGTCTCTGAAAGCATATCCATCAACTCGTCTTCTGACAAATCGCCATTCTTCAATTTATCGGCCAGGTCCTTTTGGAATTTTTTAAGTTTAGCCAGTGCTTTTTTCATTTCTTCTGATGCCTTGTCGAAGCGTCTGTATTTTAAAGCATTACCGGCCCGTTTCATATCTTTTCCTATCTGGTCTTTCTGTGTTTTATCCAGTAATTTTTTGAGTTGCTTAGCAAAGTCCGGATTTTTATCAGACAATTTATCGGCTTTGCTTTCGAGTTTTTCATTTATGTCATTTAGCTCTTTGGCAATTTCAGATTCTTTTTTTGCCATTTCCAGTGCATCTTTGCGGCTCACTTTTCCTTTGCCCTTGGCATGATTTTCACGCGCCTTCTGCTCAAGACCTTGCTGTTTTTTTATGAGACCTTTTAGATCGGCAGCCAACTTCTCCATTTCCTTTTTGGACTGTTGTCTTAGTTTTTCCTCAAGAAGTTTTATCGCCCGGCTCAAAAAGTTTTCGGTAAACTTTGATGATTTTTTTGCATTGGTAATGTTGTTGTATTTAAACTGTTTGACTGTTTCCTGCATGCTGTTTTCTGCTTTGCGTAATTCGAGGTAGACCTCATGGTTCTTTTTTAAATCTCTCATTTCTTTTGAGATACGCACCAGTTTATTTTTTTGCTTCATCTGAATATTATTAAAGTATAAAAAGCGTTCATTGGTCATTTTAGCATCGACTGCTAATTCGGAACTCAGGCGTTTTTGTGCATTGTAAACTTCCTTTAGACGACTCAGAAATTCACGATCCTTTTGCTTGGCTTTATCCTCTTCTTTCTTATCATTCTTCTCAGATTTTGATTTATCCTCTTCGCCTTCACCTTTGCCCTTGCCTTTCGCTTTAGAACTTGGCATAATTGCAATTTCAACCTTTACCAGATGGGACAAAGCGCCCGTCATGTAGCTAATTGACTCATCCGGCAACGATTTATTCAATAAATCTTCGGCGCGTGAAATATCCCGTGTTGTATCACTAAATAGTTTTTCAAATGGCCCAAGCTCTCCGCCATTCTTTTTTACATTTTTTCGTATTTTATCAAAGTTTTTCAGGATGCTATTATGTAGTTCCCCTACCTCTTTGCCTAAATCCAAACTGCTGTCTTTTATGAATTCACTGTCTGTTTGCCGTTTTAGTGCATGTGTCTGACGCATTAAGAAATGAAGTTCTTCTATATGGTGACGAACAGTTAATTGTGTTTTCTTTTGGCCCTCACCACCCTTTGCCTCTTTTGGCTCAGGTTTTTCAGGACGTACTTCAATGACGCGCAAATCACTTAATAAGACATTACGTTTTGGTTCCCTGTTGTCTTTAACGATGAAGTAATAGCTGACAATATCACCATTTTCAACAAGGTCTGTTAAATCCAAAACTGAGGCTGATTCGAATTCCCTGCTGTTTTTCTCAAATTCAAAGAACATCTCCTTTTCATGGTCGCCATTGATTGTATAGAGCATTTTTATTTCACTCACTCCGTAATCATCTGATAACTCTACAACGAATAAGGCAAGATCATTTTTTTCGTGAGTAGACGGATCTTTGTCTGGCGACTTAATAATAAGTGTCGGGGCATAATCATCGATCGCCTGAATTGAAATTATTTTTGAAGCAATTATCTCATGGCCGCGCAAATCATCGATGAGCAATCGAAATTTCATCGTTTTCTTAAGTTGGAAAGAAAATGAATGTTCCAGGTCTGATTGCGTGGTGAAGGCAGTTTTGTTTTCAAAATTGTCAAAAAGGAGTTTAGCCGGCCTGTCTGTTTTAATAAAAAATTTCACTGTGGATCCTTCAAGCATACTCATATCCTGAATTTGTGTAAAGCTGTCTGTCGCCTCACGCGTATACTTTGGCGGAATTACCGTAAGCAGTGTTTCGACTATCGATGGCTTTTTAAACATTTTCACCCCGTACCACTCACTGATAAAATACCCGGTGATGATCTGGTAATCAAAGCTCTCATCCACACCAAAAATTTCAAAACTAAAGCGTTTATCACCCTGTTTGTACATCGGGTAGGATTTCACATCCAGCCCCTTCCTTATATAAATCATCACACTGTCATCCGGACCTCTGTTGATTTTGGCCTTTATCAGAATGTCTTCGCCTTCAGCAATTTCGATTGTCCCTGGTTCAACGATTAACCCGCTTGTGTGTCCCATGTGCAAATCGGCCATGTGCGCGCGAAATTTATTTGCCAGTGTACTTATGTGCGACAGGGAGAATAAACACAGACATATCAGGACCAATGAAATGGTCAGCCTTTTTGAAAAAAGTTTTTTCCTGCCGGCATCTTTTACATCGGTAGACGCTAATTTCTGCGCTACTTTTCTTATTAATTCTTCTTCTATAATGCTGAGCTCTTTGTCTGCTTCAATCAGCTCAACGGCACAATGGAGTGAGTCCATAAAATCAGGATGTTCGTCTTCCACACTGTGAATTACTACATTTGCTTTATAGCGGCGTTTGTGAAAAGCCGTAATCAAACATAGAACAGTTGCAGCAAGGCATAGGACGACAAGCGTAAAAGCCTGTTGTTCGCGAAAGGAAAGGACGATATCAGCAGCTGCAGCAAGACTCAGTAAAACGGCCAGACTACTTGCAGCCAAGAGGCAATTCTGGAAATAGAGCTGCCGTTTAAAGCTGCTGCTATGGCTCTGAATAATCTCACGTATCTGATTTTTCTCGCTCATAATTCTCTTTATTAATGTTTCATCTTTAAATACGCTTCAATAAACATATCCAAATCGCCATCTAATACATCACTCGTATTGCTTGTTTCCGCCTGTGTACGTAAATCTTTCACCATTTGGTAGGGATGCAAGACGTAACTGCGAATCTGACTGCCCCAGGCATTATCCTCTTTGGGGCCAGAAGCTGCTTCTTTCTCATCATTTATCTTCTGCTGCTCCAATTCAAAAATTTTAGATTTGAGTACTTTCATTGCTGTGTGTTTATTTTGGTGCTGTGAGCGTTCATTTTGGCATGATACTACGAAACCCGTTGGTTTATGTTTAATGCGTACAGCACTATCTGTAGTATTCACATGCTGGCCACCAGCCCCACTTGCTCGAAACGTGCTTATTTCCAGGTCTTTTTCGTCTATTTCAATTTCGATATCATCGGAAATTTCGGGTGCGAGCTCAACAGCCGCAAATGATGTGTGGCGGCGTTTATTACTATCGAATGGTGAAATACGAACGAGACGATGCACACCGTGCTCAGATTTCATATAGCCATATGCATTATCACCAATGACATGAATGGATGCACTTTTTAATCCGGCGCCCTCACCTTCCTGTATATCCAAAATCTGTGCCTGAAATCCCCGTTGTTCCAGCCAGCGTGTATACATGCGAAAGAGCATATCGCACCAATCTTGTGATTCTGTTCCACCGGCCCCTGCCTGAAGGGATAAAAAGCAGTTGTTGCTGTCGTATTTTTCATCGAGAAAGCTGATAAGTTCTAATTGATCGAGTGATTTAAGCAATCCTGGCAGTGCATCATCTGCTTCTTTGAATAGTGCGGTGTCGTCTTCATCTTCAGCAATCAATTCAAGGATCACTGAAAAATCATCGATTCGGGATTCAAGTTTCAGGAAAGGGTCAAGTATTGTTTTGCAACGGCTGAGTTGCTGGACGGTTTTCTGGGCAGTCTCCTTATTATCCCAGAAGCTCATAGCGCTCATCGCACGCTCAAATTCTTTTTTACTATCTAAGTTGCCGGGGATGTCAAAGATACCCCCTGAGTTGATTCAAGCGTTCATTTATATCTGTAGAACTGCTATTGAGCTCATCTAAAGTCATTCATCTCTCCTTAAGTCTGTCTTTACTATAACGCTGAGATGATTCTAAACAAGATGATTATTTTTCGATAATGACCGGAACAGAGGTTTTAATGATATCGTAGAGCTCTTCAACTTCTTCATTGAGCATGCGAATGCAGCCATTGCTGGCATTTTGTCCAATGGAGCTGCGGTCTTTTGTGCCATGAATACCATAGCCTTTGTAGTTGCGGTTTGAATCCTCAGTTCCTGTGAGTCGCATCCAGCGGGAACCCAGTGGATTTTCAGGATCGCCGGAAGCGATTACTTTTCCATTATGATACCAAATGGGATTTTTCTGTTTCTCAGATATCGTAAATTTTCCTACCGGGGTGCGATTTTCTTTGCCCATTCCCACTTGGTAGACCTTTATTAAGCGTTCACCGTCATAAAGCATCAAACGGTATTTCGATTTTGAAATTTTAATGTTCCAGTAGCCCGTATAGATACGCAGTAGTTGATCCGGAAAAATTACCGGGTTTTGCATATCCAGGTCATTGCCCCGACAAATCATATTTATTGTGGTCTTATGGCGTTTTGCAATAAACCATAAATTATCACCTGGCTTTACCAGGTAATCTGTTTTATCTGGCGAAAATGCGGTGGTGAAAAGAATTTTCGAATTAATTGTGCTCAGAAGCTCAACTGTTTTATCCCATTCTCGTGAGTACATCTCCAGATCCGGGTCCAGGAGCGTATTTTCCACAATGCCACGTGCCTTGGAGTAATCTTGCTCGTCTTTAAAAAGATTTTCCGCCAGTCGCAACTTTTGAACTATTTTGGGATTGATGGATTTTTGAGTGGCCCCGATGTTTGCTTTGCTAACGCCTACAACCGGTGTTTTTTCAACTTCCGGCACTGGATCCTTGCCAGCTGAATTAAAATCCGGCATGGGCAATTTATCCCAGTTAAAGTAAACGACCGAACCCAAAACACCCAACACAATAACACTGAAAAACAGTTTAACCTGCCAATACATAACGCCTCCTGATAAATGAAAGTATAAAAATTTTGCAAGGAACCCGAACAAATACGCCTAAAATTTGCTAAAGCTCAACGCCTCCTGCTTTCATTCTATCCAAAGATTGAAAACAAGTCAAGACTAATTAAATAAGATTTGTTAAAAACCGACTAAAAAGTCGATTATGCTAAATAATTCGTGCGGTTTCAATTTAAAATGTGTTAAAAGATGTCGTAAATTTGTCACAGTGTGTAGCAAGATGCGACATAGGGAAGCTCAAAAATTTAAAAGAAAAAAGCTCTGCTTAAAAAGCAGAGCTTAAATTTTTATCAAAAAATACAGTTAATTGTTGTATTTTTTTTACTGACTAGTTTAATCGAGTCGCGCCGAAATTACCAGCGTCTTCTGCATCGAGAACTGAGCGCATTTTTTCCAGTGCCCGTTTCTGTAGCTGACGAATACGTTCGCGAGTAAGTCCCATTTGAGAACTGATCTCTTCGAGTGTATGTGTATTATTGCCAGCCAAACCAAAACGTAAGTTGATAATGTGCTGTTCGCGTTCATTGAGTGTGGGCAGCATGCGTCCGAGGACGTGTTTTGCCAGATCACTCTGCATCAATACTTTATCTGGTAGTACGGCAGATTCATCAGGAATGAGGTTAATCACTTCATCGCGCTCACCATCTACAATCGGTGCCTGTAGTGAAACCATGTGCATTTCTGCCTGCTTGAGTTTGCCTACGACATTCTCACTGTAATCTGAATTACGAGCGATTTCTTCATCTGTAGGCTCACGACCGAGCTTTTCTTCCATTTCACTTTTGACTTTACGGATTTTGCGAATCTTACGCAAAGACGATGTTGGGATGCGGATTACTTTGTCTGACTCACTGATTGCCCGACGCATAAATTGCTTAATCCACCAAGCTGCGTAGGTTGAAAATTTTGCACCTTTAGAAGGGTCAAATTTCTTTGCAGCGTGAATTAATCCAATATTACCTTCGGATACCAGTTCTTCCATACCCAGACCGCGATTACTGAATTCCTGTGCAATTGCAACAACTAAGCGCAAATTTGCAGAAATTAGTTTCTCTAGTGCACGTTCATCTCCCGCTTTTATCTCATCGGCAAGAAATATTTCTTCTTCCGGTGTAATTAGCGGATACTCTTTAATACCGTGCATATATTGTTTTAGTGCATCTGGTACAGCCATTTTGCTCTCCAATTATTTTGTAAACTTCTGTCTTTTCAGACCTGAATGTCTTCTTTTTGTCAATCTTTGGCGCGACTATTCGCTAAACTGCACGAATACAGCCGCACACGGGGAACCAACCAATATGAGCATTCTTTATGCCATATCAAGCGATTAGACTTCTTTTTTATGACGAAGTTCCATATTCTTTCTGTCTTTTATTTATTCCAGCCCCCTCGGAAACTATGTCACTCGCATTTAATATTATAGTAAAAAGTTCTCGATCTTTATATATCTTCTATCGACATTAAACGGATTTTTTTACCATTTGAGCTCAAATTAATTTCAAATTCTGCAGTAATTGTACTCCAAATGGCATTTATAGGCAGGCTATATTCGATATTAATAAGCCCATTTGTCTCTTCAAACAGGCGAATTACAGCATGTTCGGCATTCATTTTTGTGAAATTTGATAGATTTTTTTCTCTGAGAATGGCCAGAAAGTCAGCTTTGGGCATTGAATCGCCTGTGAGCTGCTCATATGAATCCTCTAAATTATTGCTTGTGAGGTATTTAAGCCATTCCTCGACACAGTCTAGAGCTGCCTTTTCACTCATTATACACGGTTTATTCCATTCAAGGCAGCTACCCGGTAGGCTTCAGCCATTGTCGGATAATTGAACGTTGTATTGATAAAATACTCTAATGAGTTTGCTGGAGGCTCTTGAGCCAATATTGCCTGGCCAATGTGGATAATCTCAGATGCCTGATAACCAAAACAGTGGATGCCAAGGATTTCGAGAGTTTCGCGGTGAAAAAGCAATTTCAACATACCTGTCATCTCTCCAGTAATTTGAGCACGAGCCAGGTTTTTAAATAAAGAATGCCCTACCTCATAGGGAATTTTTTCGTCGGTGAGCTCTTTTTCAGTTTTTCCGATGCAACTAATCTCAGGTATGGTATAAATTCCTGTTGGTATCTGTTCGACCAGTTTGTATTCACATTTACCCTCAATTAAGTGAATTGCCGCAAAACGGCCCTGGTCATAGGCTGCACTGGCTAAGCTTGGAAAGCCAACGACATCGCCGACAGCATAGATATGTGCCTGATTTGTCTGATAATTATCATTGATACTTATATTTCCCCGGCTGTCTGTTTCTATGCCCAACTCCTCCAGCCCCATATTTTGAGAATTTCCCGTTCTGCCCACTGCCCATAAGGCACAATCTGCATGAATAAGCTTGTTGGATTGCAAACGCAGGCTCACACCATGCTCATGTACATCTATATTTTCAAGATATTCATTATGCCGGATCATGATACCATTCTGCCTCATGTGATAAGCCAGGGCATCGCTAATCTCGTCATCCAGGTAGGATAAGAGCTTATCGCGGGTATTGATTAAATCTACTTTTATCCCAAGCCGCTTAAAAATTGTCGCATATTCACAACCAATTACCCCGGCACCATAAATACAAATTGATCGAGGCGTTTCTTTCATTGTCAATATTGAGTCACTATCATGAACAAAGGGAGATGAAAAGTCCATATCCTCGGGATGGTAGGGCCGAGACCCCGTCGCCAAAATGACGTAGTCGAAACTAAAGGTTTCTGAGACATTGCCATCAGACATAATTTCGATGCTGTTTGCTCCAGTAAAGCGGGCCCAGCCAGACTTCACTTCGACATTGTTTCTATCATAAAAACCTTGACGTAAGTCCACTTGCTGGCGAATGACTTTTTCCGCACTCCTAAGTAACTCAGCGTATTTAATTCGCTTTTTATCGATGTTTGCAAGATGTTGGACTGTATGGCGCAGTGCTTTACTTGGAATTGTCCCCTTATGCGTGCAGTTTCCCCCCACTTCGATGCCGGCATCCACTATCAATACTGATTTACCTGCCTTGGCGCATTTCATAGCGGCACCCTCTCCTCCCGGTCCGCTACCAATCACAATTACATCATAGTCAACGTTCATAAACAAGTCTCATCCGCTTTAAAATATTTAAGGGATAAACAGAAGCGAGTTTTCGTATTGGTCAATTAACAGATTTAATAATCTAACGGATAGATATAGCGCATACTGCCACTAAAGCGATTTACTTCCAGAGTAATCTGGTTTGCACAACTTTTATTTTTTTCAAGACTATCGACTCCGGTTACCTTCCATTTTCCCGGCCCCAGGAAGTTGCATTCACCGATCGTAACATAGCGTGTATCACCCTTTACCCGCCCGGCACCATTGAAAATCAATGCGCGTACAGAATCGACTGTAGTACCTAAGCCAAGAGCTGATAGATCGACATTATCAACAACAGAAATGTTATCGTCAACGGGGGCTTTAGGGTAAAGCGCAGCAGTACTGTTTTGAATACCCTGATCATCATCTGCTTCCATGATCCTGCAACCTACCATGGTGTAACGCCATTGTGAGCCTTCGACAAAACGGTCAAACGTATACGTGTTTGCTCCACTATCATAGGTTACATATGCCGCGTTAAATGCCGAATATGCTTTTTCTGTTTGCATACCAGTATGGAAACCCGGTAATAATACTGCTACGTAACGATGTTTTCCGGAAGCAAGCTGACGTGCCATAAGAATTCGTGAGCCAACAGATTTTGCACTTGCATCAACAATTCGGCCTGTGATAAGTGTTCGATATGCCGCAATACTCATGGTGATAAGTATTATCATTACAACGATTACGACCATTAATTCGATTAAGGTAAAGAATTTCTTTTTCATAGTTATACAATAAATCTTTTTTGGCTAGTAATCAAGCACTATGTGTGAAGACTGGCTCTAAATTTTTAGCGACCTTTTTCAGGTTATTGCGCTCTTCATCAGCTATTTCACTGTAGTTTTCGGCAATATCGAGGGCCATATTGAATATTCTTTCATCACCTGGAGGTATTGCCGCTGTAATATCATGCGACAAGGTAAAGCGTAATGCCTGATGTGCTAATTGCTTGTCAAGCACAGGTTCGTACCAGCAATTGGGGTAGTCTTCTCGCAATGGATCCCCCTCTTTCCACTTTCCTTTTGCCAACGATTTCAGGGCCAATCGTGAAATGCCTTTAGATTTAGCAGTCTCATAAATACTTGGACCAAAATTTCCTTTTGTATAAGCAGCAAAGTTTAAAGGGAAAAGTACAGAATCAAAATCATAGCGGTCCATGGCAGCCAAGGCAGCTTCAGGGCTGTGAGCCGAGAAACCTATATGTCGAATGCGTCCATCTTTCTTAGCTTCAAGCATCAGTTCCATTACACCGTTTGATGCAAATGCCACATCGACATCCTTTTCCACATCGTGAATCGCATGCAATTGATACAAATCTAAATAATCCGTTTTGAGTCGTTTAAGGGATCGAGTCAATTCTTCTTCGGCGGGTCCCTTCTCGCGCTCTCCTGTCTTACAGGCCAAAAAGCACTCTTTTCTGTAGGGTTCAAGTGCCGGGCCAAGCTTTTCTTCCGGGTCTCCATAACTAGGTGCCACATCAAAATAATTTATTCCCCGTTCATAGGCTGCAGCGACAATGCGATTCGCCTTATCCTGCTCCAAATCTTTAATAATGATTGCGCCAAAACCAATGATCGATAATTCGATCGAGCCAGTACCATATATTCTTTTTGGAATACTCATTCGTGGTGTGTCCCTATGCCTAAATCTTTTCGCTTCGCCAGGTCCTTCATTTTGATAATCTCTTTTTCAGTACCCTGGGTTGTTTTTAATTTATCTTTCATCTCCGCTTTCAATGGACTATATGAGCCTTTCAGATAGACAACAAGGTCTTTTTTCAATTTACTAAATGGCGGCATTGGCTTTTTCTTATTTATCCTGGCTGTACGTTGATGTTTTTTGTAAATCACTAATGCGAGATTCTCATATCCACGCGCCCGATATAGATCATCCTTTAAGCTCCAGAAATAGGCCTGAAAAAGTGCACTTGTTATTAAGGCTCCTGCTTCATCCGAACGGCTTTGGGTCAATACTAGCGGGGCCTTTTCGACAATGAAACTTTCAAAGGTGTATTTCGCCTTATCCCTGGATGACATAAAGTGATTCCGGTAATCCTCATAAAGTTCTTCGGCATCTTCAGTATACATGAACGTATAAAGCAGGATGACCCCCATTTCATGAAAATCTCTAAATATCCCGGCAACTTTATTTGCCTCCGGATCTTCATAAAAAACTGTGGCTAAATATTGATGTGCGTTTTTAATTATTTCCACATTTGGACTCGTTGAAATTCCCTTATCATCACTGTATAGAAAACGGCCATTGTACAGGGAATTAACAATTGCCTGGCGCACATATGGAAACTGATAAGACTCCCTGCCCTCTGGCATATCGAAACTTTCCTCGGCTCCCCAATAAACCACGTGGGCGTGATACAAGCGCCAGTCAAATGGTCCATATTTATCATCGATCAGTATCATATGGGTCGCATCCAAACGCAAGTCAGCCATAATGTCGCGCCGTCTCACAAAATAATTTAAATGCTCATATGCGTCACGTTTTGCATCATCTGCGATTTCAGTATTCACATAATCCGGCAGTGCCATATTATGAAATTTCAAACTAAATGGGTCGTCACCCTTTGATTGTATCAAGTTAATTAATTCAAGAACTAAAGGGTCCTTTTCCAATTCTTTACGTGTCGTTGCGGCTTCAATAATCAACTGCAATTCTGCCCGGTCACCCTGTTTAAAATAGCGCTCCATTTCCAGCGCCCAGCGCCAGCGAAAATACCGTGCATCCTTGTCACCTGATTTACCCAGTTTTTCCATAATGTACCTCGACACATCGATCGATATAAACGGATCTCTGGGATTGTATTTCAAGCCATTATTGCGTAGCAATTTTATTCCTTCATAGACCCATTTCCAGCGATCCGAGGGCTCATCAACTTCAACCGACACATTGTATACCATGTTCCATGCCTGGTAGGTCCACACAGAACTCAGCTTCGGCTGCAAGTTTGTTATCCAGCTGGCCAGTTGGATTGCCTCGAAATAATTGCCCTCCTCCTGCATGCGCAAAGAGCGCCACCACAAGCCATTGGCAATCAAGCCACGAAATGGCCCAACAGCCTGCGTCGTCAGAACCAGGGTTGCTGGAACATCTTTCTCGGTTAGGGCAACATTAAACTGTATCTTCTTTTGCTCTTTCTCCATCGACGACCAATTGAAAATCATCGCGACTAGAGCAAGAGTAAAAAATACCACAAGCATTTTTGTATCTGTTCGTTTTCTTTCCATAATAACAAAAAATTCCTCTTATATAATCTTGTGTATATGGACCCATTCCTCACCCTCAACGTGTAACATGCATGTAACCTGAATCACTCGTAAAAATACAGACCAATGATGCAATTTTATTTTACTTGGAAAAAGCGTGCAGTATTTGCTAACGATTTAGGTATTTTTTACAATTGAAATGGTAATGAAGAACTTATTTCTTTTCAGCTGGTTTATCTGGTTCTGTTTCTTTCTTGGGTGGTGGAAGATCTGCTTTTGGCATTTTAAAAATTGCATCATCTATTTCGACATTTACCTTAATCGAATTCATTGTTACATCAAAATCTGCATTGGCCATCCTTAAGTTCATTTTATATGGCAGTTTGATGGCAATCTCTTTTAGTTCTCTATAATCACTAAATACAGAAGTAATTTTCCCTTGCCCAATGGCTGTCGTTACGGTCACTTCCTGTTTGAGCAAATATTTTGTCTTTCTGTCGAAATAAAAATAGAGCACGTTCTTAATTCCCTTATTTTTCAACTCCAGCTTATCCACGCTGATATTGTTAAAAATTGTTTTACCCAGATATTTGATGCTTTCAAAATGCGCCTTGAATTTATCGAGCTCTTCTATGCCAACGCTCATAATTTTCCCTGCTTCGAGCTCCTCAGTGGACAATTTCCGTAGTCCCATAAAATCATCTGACCAGGCTGTCTCTCCATCATAGCCTTTTATCAAGTTGCCAAGATTGTCGATAGTTAATTTAAGATAAAATTTATTTGGGGCTTTATTTATTTGTTGAATGGTACCATTCAAACCCATTTCATTTTTAATCGTACCCTTAGTATGCATACTTTTTAAATCTTTGAGTTTCTCACCACCAATTGCTTTATAATAGTCTTTGAGAATACGGTCCGCGCTAGCATCTATTTTCACTTTATCTTCTGCCCAAATACAAAGCGGTAAAATCAGTGCCAAAATTAAATGTTTCATTTTACTTTTCCTTTTTTTATAATTTCCAGACAGCGCGCTAAAATAGGGTCGTCATGTTTGATAAAGTCGCGTCGCTTTAACTTTAGCACATCATTGGGTATAACGCCAATTCCCTCTAGAGATTTTCCACCCGGGGTTTTATAATCACCTACAGGGTATTGCAAGCGTGAACCGTCCGGCAATTTAACAATATAAGAAGTCAATACAGATCCCATACTCTGCCGGCCGATGACAGATACCCGCCCAAGTTCCTGCAGGCTTCCGGCGAACATTTCGGATGTGCTTCCACTGCTCTCATCAATGATGACATAGACGCGTCCTTTAAAAGCATGTTCATTCTGCCATACAGGTATGGTCAGCTTAAATTCCGGCATATCCGATGTTCCCAGATTGCTCTTTTTACCCATAAACAGTGTGGCAATTGTACCCGCCAATATGCCAATACCTCCAGGGTTTCCACGTAAATCAATAATGATATTCTCCAGATAATGAAAGTCGTAAAAGGCTTTTTTAATCGGTTTCATATGTTGTACATAAAATAAATTAAATGCGATATAGCCTGTAGATGCAGTCAGTTTTCGTTTCTCGAAGCTCAGATACGACTCAGACAAATGGCCAAGTTTAACAGCTTTGCCTTTTGGAAGCACTGCCCGTAAGCTAATATTCTCAATTTTATCATCCCGGTTTTTAAATACAAATTTTAATTCTGCACCTTCTTTTTGAGACAAGGTATTTTGGAAAAAATAATATAAACTACTGCGCTTTTTATGTGGCTTTAGATTTGTTCTCAATAATTTTTTGAGATAAGTCTCGACGTGAAATGAATTGATTTTTTGGATTATGTAGCCTGGTTTTATTCCTGCTTTTTCTGCCATGCTGCCTTTCTTCACGGCTGTAATGCAAGCAGTACCTTCCACCAGTTTTACCGTTAACCCATATCCGGCTTTTCCCCCGCTTGAGTTTTGTAAGTACGGTGGTGTAATTGCTGTATGCGATTGTTTAGTTGCGTTCAGCATCTTTGTTATCGCCCGATAAAAACTTTTTTTTGTTTCCGCTGCCAACAGACCTTTCTTATGTGTTGCCAGAAGCTTATCCCAGCGAAGTTTTAAAAATGGTTTCAAACGTTTTTCTAAGGCTGCAATTGTCGATTCTTTTTCTTGCAGACTTATGTCTTCAGAAAATAGAGAGAAACAAATAATTAAACCAATTAAAAAATATTTCATGAAACTAATCTACTCAGTTTTTGACGAATACATATCTCAATTGCGGATCATTTTCTAGTACTCTGGCACCGTTTAAATGTCGGATTGTTTGATTACATTTTTGATGCTACAGTTAATCTTGGAAACAATACAGTAGTGAGGTCCTCTAAAACGATAAACCTGTTCCGGGATGAAATTATAAAAATACACCATATCCTATTCAATAGTAGTTACTTACAAATAATCTATTTTGTATTTTGCCCAAATTTGGACTTGAAAATGGCGAGAAAATCTATACACTCAGTTAGTTACTTGGGAAGGTAGACTAATGCTAGAAGAAGATAAAAATATACCCTATGGTGTATCAAATGAAGCCCATATTATGGTCATGGACGATGACCCCATAATACGGCGAATGATAAAAGATGTGCTCGAACATTTAGGGTATCATGTCGTTCTTGCAAGCGATGGGCACCAAGCAATTGATTTATACAAAGAATTTCTAAATAGTGATGCCTCGATTGATTTGGTATTGATGGATTTGACCATTCCCTGCGGCATGGGCGGACGCGTTGCCATACAGGAAATTTTAAAAGTTGATCCTGAAGCAAGGGTCATTCTCACCAGTGGTTATTCAAAGGACCCTGCGATGTCTGATTACAAAGATTACGGATTTAAATCTTCCTTAAAAAAACCATTTAAGGTACCGGAATTGAAATCCTTAATAAACACAGTATTGCAGTCCAACTAATCTAACCTAGATAATTACTCAATCTAAAGTGTTTTGTGATACAGGATTTTGTCGGTATTAGTATTTGTGATGACCCCTTGCCAGATTATCTTATCCTTCTGCTTAATTAGTAGCTCTGGATTATAATCACCATTGTTCTTTAGCTGTATAATTACCCCGGTATTTTTGGCTTCATACTGCATGGTATTCTTGGAGGATAATCGAAAATTTACCGTATCGATTTGTTCTGTAGACTGTTTAAATGGAATCTGGTTTTTATGGGACATTGAGGCGATCTGTTTTACATTATGATGACTCTGGTTCACTAAATAGATAGAAGCTGTTGAATGTTTGTCGATAACTTTAGACGTGGCAGCATGATACTCTTTTAAGTTCGCAAAAATAACAATTGCTTCAAGTTTAGTAATACCCTGCATTTTCAAATAGGCATTCAAGGTATATGAAAAGTTTCCCGGCCCTGGATTGATAAGCGTATATCTAGAGCCTTCCCGGTAAATTATAATAGGTTTGTTGCTGTGCTTGGACTGTAAAATAGTCAGTTCATTCCTTGGAATTTTAGAATAGACTAAATTGAACAGGACAAATGCGGTGAGTGTTGAGAAAATGAGCAGTGTTCGTTTCAGTTTAAATGGAACTAAAAGAACGGTAAGTAATAGTCCATAGTAAATGAGTGTCATAAGAAAAACAGGACGTCTGCAATGGACAATTAATGAATTTTCACTACTGAATTTATTGAGGAAATAGAGACTGCCAATGATCACAGAGAGAAGGCTGCTTAGCATATCTGCTAAAATATCAATCGGTATGAATGAGACGAAAAGTTTGAGCACTGCTAGAAATAGAATGAGCCATGCAAGTACCCCGAGAACTAAGTTTAGAATTAAGGAAAATGGCAGAAAGAGTTGATTGTAGGCCAGAGATAAGCCGAGCACTCCGAGCCAGGCACACCCCATAGCCATGAGTGATTTAAGTAGATATACAGCTGTACGGTTTCGCCTTGTTTGTAAGCCACTACCAAAGGGTGTCCATAAGTCACGTTCCCGAATCGATTGCAAAATTTCACTGCAAATTTTCCAGCCAAGGATCAGACAAATAACGATCGTAAATGAAAACTGGAAGCCGCTTTGAAACAGAAAAAAAGGATTTACCACCAATAGAATAATTGCTGCAACCAGTACGGAATTTATTGACGGGGCATAGAGTTTGAATCCTTTTCCGAGGCTCCATATACTGAGCATCAACCAGGCACGTACAGAACTTGCACCTGCGCCAGTAATGAGCACGTAAACGAGCAAGAGGAATGGTATAAGCAAATAGCGCACATTATAAGGGACGCGTGTGATACTTAAGAAAAATAGAATAATTGTAAATAAAATACCGACATGCAATCCACTTACAGCAAATAGATGAATACCGCCGCTCTTTAGAAAAATCTGCTTGTCATCTGCATTGAGTCCTTGCTTTATTCCCAGGCTCATCGCCAACAGTATCTTCTGTGAATCGCTATCGACATTTTCAATTAATCGTAAAGCGATCTGCTCACGAAAGTGAAGAAAGCGTTGCATCAATTTTACTTGAACGGATGATGAACTACCATCAACTTTGCTCTCATAAATACTAAAGTGATGGTCAATATGTTTCGACTTCATATAGGCCTTATAATTGAATAAGCCGGGCAATGCACTCGACTCAATTTCCTGTATCTGACCCGTCATTGTTAGTTTGTCGCCATAGTTATACTGCTCTTTTACTTTTCGTATGACAATGCGACCGGAGACTTTTTTCCAATCATGGGCATATGTTTTGAGCTCATGTATTTCCACTTCTATATTTCTGTTGGGATTGTAACTTTGCAGCTCGGGACTTTTCATCAAACGTTTATCGACAATGGTTGCGCGTATTTCGGCATAGTGCCTGGGACGTGTGAGCTCATCATCATAAGTGACCCAGGGTGAATAACTGTGCAAACAGGATATAACAAGCCCTGCGATAAAGCAAACCCCCAATTCGAGGCGTTTATCAGCAATGAATACTAAGCAGAGTAAAAAGAAAAAACTGCTAAGCATTACTGCCTGGTAAAAACTGAGATACTCAAAATGGCTTAAGCCTGTGCACAGTATGCCCAGGGAAATTGCAATCGCGGGTGCAAATGCCGGATACGGACGCAGGTGCTCACTGGTGAGTTGAAATTTATTCAATTGCATCAAATGCTTCATGCAAAAGGCCAACCAGGTCTTCGATCTTGAATGGTTTTGGCAAAAAGGCAAACGCCCCTCTATCCGTCATCCATTCATGATCTTTCAGTTCACCTTCAGATGATGCAGCAAACCCGCTTACAATGATAATGGGCAGATCGGGGCGCCTGGAGCTAAATTTTTCAAGGAGTTTATCGCCATTTATTCCGGGCAATATAAAGTCCTGAATGATGACATCTATCTCGTCTTCATTTTCATCGAATAGTTTTAAGGCGCCATGGCCATCTTCAGCGATGAGTAATTTGAAGCCGAAAGTATCCAGCCATGTTGCGACGCCATTGCGCAGCAATGGTTCATCTTCAATAAACAAAATGGTTTTTTGGCTGCTGTTATCGAAGGCATTAAAATCGAGATTTCGTGTGGGTGTATCTTCAATCACTTTAGTGCCTTCATCAGGTTCCACGAGTGGAAAGCGAACGACAAAGCTGGTGCCTTTATCAAGTTCACTTTCAACAGTAATGATACCATCGAATGAGCGAACCGCTTGTTTAACCATCCACAAGCCCAATCCTGCACCATCTTTTTTGGTAGAGTAAAATTCTTCAAATATCGATTGGCTGTGTTTTTCACTCATCCCGCAACCATTATCTTCAACGCGTATACAGACAAATTTTTCTGGTTTGCCTTGTTCATCTTCAATACTTTTTGTATAACCCTGGATACGCAGGAGACCATTCTCCTGGCCTTTCATCGCATCGCAGGCATTCAAGCACAGATTTAGAATCATATGCATTAAGATACTTTTTTGGCCATGAATTGGTGCGATATTCTCTTCTGTTAATACCTGTATTTCCACATCCTGAGAAGCAAAATGTTTAATGAGAGCTTCCACATCGTAAATAATTTCTGAGGTATTCACTTTTTCGATTATTTCATCTTCACTGCGCTGTCCAATCAGGTTCATCGTGCTGCGAATCAGGCCATTTGCCTGGTCTGTATAGTTTATTGTCTTATTCAATGCTTTATAGACAAGGCCTCCCGCAGGCGATTGTGCCATGCACCATTCGATCATATTTTGCATTCCGCCGAGTAAATTCCTAAAATCATGGACCATTCCTCCACAGAGCCTGCCAATGAGGCAGAGCTTTTCCAGACGTTGAAACCGTTTTGCTGAATGCTCATTACTAACAATACTGCCGACTAATCTCGGTCGCTTGCCCTCTTCTCGAGTTGTTCCGCAAATATCGGTAATCTCAATGATCTGTTCTTTCAAGGTTCTTACCCGATAGCGTATGCGATGATTTCCGCCATGTTCTATCGCAGTTTTTATCATGTTTTGGTACAGTTCCTGATCGTCAGGATGTATGCGCGATTCCCAATTAAAAGAGCTTACATCAGTCGATTCAGCCGCCAATTCGAGGGTATGTAAAAAAGACGAATCTGAAAATTGCCGCAAACCAGTTCCAAGGTTTTGCATATATGAATAGTGAAAGCTTGGATACAGACTGATATCGGATGCTTCAGACATTGGATCCATCCGACCGGGATCATGAATAATCAGGGCATAGTTTTCCGTGTAAAACTTTATACTATAGGGGCTTTCCTGGCAGGCTTCGAATTCGAGTAGTTCATTTTCAACAAGATTCAGGCGGCAATCAGAACTAACATTGAGATGTATTGGTGAGCCTTGCGAGGCCTTGGGTCCAAAGATATCCAGTGCCCTGGCATTGCTGTCAATGATTTCTTGCGACTCAAGCTTTATGAGCACAGCCGGACATTGTAGATATTTCAGAATATCCTTAAAATTTTGTTCGATATTTATTGGCATCCATTTTCCCAGATTATCATATAAATATAGAATTGAACTGCGATTTTTCAAACAGAGTAACAATTCTCTTTATTTTGAGAGTTTAAGTTAATTAAGTCACAAATAGAATTGTGATTTTGCTCTGCGATTACATTTAGCAGTGTTCGTAAGTTTTTTATTTTTCTGAAAGTCCATTTTCATACGATCATTATCGTGGTTTGTCAGGGTTTCTCTTTCAAAATATTTCCTAGCTCTGAAAAAGAGCTGATTTTATATTCAGCTGCATGGGCGGGTGATTCTGCAATTTTCTCACTGTGTTCAGTATCTTCACGCTGAATGCGAATCGTACGAATTCCCATTTTCTTTGCAGCATAAAAATCCTTAGTCGGGTTGTCGCCAATATACACTGCCTGGTCAGGGTTTTCTCCAAGTATATCTAGGCATATTCGATATGGAATTTTTGATGGTTTCCAACTTTTACGTCCAATGATTGCATCCGAATAAATAATCGTTGAAATGACGGCGTCGAGACCGAGTAGTTTCACTTTGTTCAATTGTACCGCATGCCAACCATCGGTGATCACCGCTAATTCATACCCTTGCTTTTGTAAATTTAATAACTCCTCAAAATCATCGAAGACCTCAAGACTGCCCTGATTATTCCGATATACCTCAACGACGGACTTTATCTCTTCTTCATCCAATTCAAGATGGTGATGGCGCAGAACATAGCCAAAGATATCGTTGCGTATGCCATCGTAAAAAGCAGTCTTGAGACTATTGAAAATTTTGCCCGCATCCAGCCCATATCGTTCTTCTATCCATTGAGCTGCGGACTTATAACCGTTAAAGACAAAGTTTCTTTCGAGATAAATTGTATCATCGAGATCACAAATAATTGTTTTCACTTTTTGAAAGCTACTAATATCTATTGTGTTCTTTGAGTCGATAAAGACTGATTGGTCATAGCGTGTCATAGCTAATTGATCATTTATTGTCGCTTGCTCAATTGCAGGATCTTCTTTGTTCACGAAAGCGATAATCCATTTGGGCCAGTCGGCGCCTGCAGCAATTGTTAACGGCAAACCTCCACCCATACGAGCATTCAGCTCCATGGCATAATAATCACGACCCTGCTTTATAAATTGTAATGTAACAGGTCCTGTACAGTCACATCCTTCGGCCAATTTTTTTGCAAGCGTTTCCAGTTGGTCATTTCGCTCAATCATTCCCTGCAAGACTTCACCGCCCCGCACCTTGATACGTTTACGTGGAATAGCGATGTGAGCATGGCCATCAAAATCACATAGAATATCCACTGTATATTCTGTACCATCGATGAATTCTTCAAAAATGGCCTGCGGATTTTTACGATAGAAATAATCGAGATCGAGTTGATCTTCAATCTTGGCAATTCCTTCGCTGGCACTGCCATTTACCGGTTTCATAAACAATGGGAAATTAAGATTTGCATCTTCAGGATCAATTGTTTGTGGAACATTTGCAGATAATTCCTTAAAGACCTCACTGCTCAAGCGCTTATTATTAGCAATCGAAATTGTTCGTTCAGGGGGTATAAGAATCGTTAGCTTAGGACAAACTGCTAGAATTTCATTTCGTATTAATGACAGCCTTTCGAGATCTGGATCGATACTTGGAATTAATAAATCAATTTTTTCTTTCAGCAGTAATTGGATTAGCGCATCGAAAAATTCGGGTCTGTCTCCATGGGGCAGTATATATGATTTGTCTGCGTGAAACAAGGCCGGTGCATTATCAGAAATATCAGTTGCAATAATCGT
>JABSQK010000481.1 GCA_013215875.1 Lentisphaeria bacterium | reverse complement strand
TCATCGATATATTTTTTATTAAACCCGCGAATGATAAAACAGCCATAGTCATTGTAGCAGCTTTTTATGTCGTCTAAGGTATAGCTGTCTGAATCAAAGGAAATATCATCAGCAGTCACATTTGGTATTTCATATGTCATTTATAAGTTCCGATTTAATCACTATTTACCATAGTTGATAGTTCGGTGGATGCCATGGAATAAGTGTATAATAAAGTGGAAATTCTACAGATTTAGCTTGAATTAGGAAATTCGAAACCGTAGTCATATTGACATAGCAGCTTACCCATCTAGGCTATTAAACTGCTGAAAATAATACGTGCTCAATCAAGATGAATTCAAATAGGAGATTATATGGAAAAGCTCAATATAATGCTTTTGGTCGGCGAAGATACTGGCAGGCACCAGGGCTGTTATGGTGACATTGCCGCAGATACTCCTGCCATTGATACCTTAGCAAGTGAAGGCTGTGTTTACACGAATGCCTTTTCCACTGCACCGGTTTGTGCACCGAGTCGCTCAGCATTTATCATGGGCAAGTACGCTTTTTCTGTCGGTTCGCATCATATGCGATCAACATTAATAAACCCGCCATCTTTATTTACTCATGAACTGCGCAAGGCCGGGATTTATGTGAACTGGGAAAATAAAACCGATTTTAATTTTGAACCACCAGACGATTTTGCAGATGACTGTAAACCCTGGTTCGATGATCTTAAAAATGGTAACATGCCTGATAAACCTTGGCTGCTTTTTCATAACTTTGGTATTACACATGAAAGTACAATGTGGAAAGAGAATTGGGAAAATGTTAAATCCCAATTGGTTGAATCCGATTGTTGTGATCCGCAAACTGTAACTGTTCCCGCATATCTACCTGATTGTGATGAGGTGCGGATTGACATTGCACGTTATCACGATTCTTTGCAGGTGCAGGATAAGCTTGTGGCTGAAGCCCTGGATGCCCTTGATAAAAGCGGGCAGCGGGATAATACGATTGTCATTTACATGTCTGACCACGGCCGCGGGCTTATTCGTGAAAAACGCTGGTGTTATGATGCGGGTATTCATCTGCCGTTGATCATTCGCTGGCCGGGCGTGATTGAAGCCGGTACTAGCAACGACGAGTTGATTAGCTGGGTAGATGTTTCTGCGACGATCCTTTCTGTGATGGGCGCACAGATTCCTGACGATTATCAGGGACAGGTTTTTATGGGACCTGATAAAAGTGATGAGCAGCGGGCCTATTGTTTTGCCGGACGTGACAGGATGGATGAAAATTTTGACCGTGTACGCATTGTACGGGACAAGCAGTTTTTATATATACGAAACTTTTTTCCGGAACTTCCCTATGCGCAACATTTGGGATATATGGAAAAGCAGGATACAACAAAAATTATCCGTGAGTATTTTGCCGAGGGTAAATTAAATAGCGCTCAAAGTCTTTGGATGCAAGAGACACGTCCGTCGGAAGAACTTTATGATTGTCTGGCAGACCCGGATAATGTGAATAACCTAGCAGAGAACGCAGATTATCAGGAACGGCTTTTAGAGATGCGAATGGAATTGCATGATTTTCTTGACTCAGTCGATGATAAAGCAGTGCATTCAGAATTGGAACTGGTTGAAATGGGGCTCGTTGAAAACCGCATTGAAGAATACCGTGAACGCCTCGAACCCTTGCCGGAAAAATATCGCATTGGTCCGGAAATAGGGATATTGGAAATGCCGGGCAGTTAACCTTGTTCAGGCGCTGGTCCAGGCACCATCTACTCGTAATGAAGAACCGGTGACCATTGCTGAAGCATCGGATGCGAGAAATATGATTGCACCCATAATATCTTCGATTTGTCCGACTCGTCCCAGGGCAATATTCGACAAAACCCAGTCGCGCATTTCGGGCCGCTCCAGAGTCGATTTTGCCATTTCAGTTTCTATAAATGTAGGACTCACTGTGTTCACCCGTATGCCATGCTCACCCCATTCCAGGGCCATGGATTTTGTAAATCCCTCCATGGCATGTTTACTGGCACAATAAACACTGCGCTCAATCCCACCCACATGGCCCATCTGCGAACTCACGTTTATAATGCTGCCAGATTTGCCTTCATCGATCCATCTTTTTGCTGTACCTTGAGACATGAAAAATGCGGCTTTGACATTGAGGTCCATGATTTTTTCGAAATCGTCTTGTGTCACATCGATGGCTGGGGCAGGGCGATTCATACCGGCATTGTTTACTAAAATATCAAATGCTTTGCTATCATTGAAAAAGGCGTTCATGGCGTCAGTATCCGTGACATCCATTACATGTGCAGTTGCATTTCCGCCTTGATCATTAATCTCTTTGCAGGCCGCATTCAGTTCATCGGAATTGCGAGCAATCAGTGTAAGTTCAGCGCCGTATTCTGCCAGGGCAGCAGCAGCGGCAAGGCCGATACCTCGGCTGGCGCCGGTAATAACTGCACGACGACCGGTCAATTGAAATGACGGGGTTTTTGGCATTGCCATCTTAAGCCT
>JABSQK010000480.1 GCA_013215875.1 Lentisphaeria bacterium | reverse complement strand
GTCTACTCCTTCGCCTATACGAAATACCCCGAGATCCCGCACATCCACCTGATGTTTCCTGCCATGTATGACCTTACCGATGATGGCATCGAGGGGCATCTGGCGGTGAGTTTGGATGGCGTTAACTGGGCGCGCCATACGGAGAAGGCAATTATTCCCCGTGGCAAACCTGGCGAACCCCACGAGGCCTTAGTTTACCCCGGACCAGATCTGATAGCCTTTCCTAAAGAGGGCAAATTCCGAGTGCCAGTACGTGCCGGCGATTGTTTTCACAACAAAAGTTATAATGACACATTCGACAAGTCGGAGAACGGCACGTTCTTCGCCTGGGCTGAATGGACTGAGCACCGGCTGGCGGGGATTTATGCCGCCGAAGAAGGCACCTTCACTATCGGCATAAAATGCGGCGACCGCCTGCTGGCAAATTATCGTACGGAGCCTGACGGCTGGATTAAATTTGAACTGATCGACCGCGTTACCTGGCCACCCGTAGAGGTCGACGGTCTCGAAGGCTACCGGTTTGCGGACATGCAAGCGATGAGCGGCGACGAGACCCACGGCATCGTCCGCTGGGGTGAGAGCGATGGCTTGCCGGACATTCAGGGCCAATCATCAATCCATGTACGCATTTGGCTCTACAAAGCCACAATCTTTTCCATGACCATGTACGGGGCTGACGATCCCGGCATCGCTGACGATCCCCGTTTCCCTTTATGAAACATTGGTCACCGTTCAAGCAGTCCAAAAGGAACACTTATACATGAGCAAAATATTGATGTGTACGGCAGCGGAAACACTCGAGTGGGTGTCCGGCGATGATTCTCCTCCGGAAGACGGACAGGTCGCACTGCGCAGTATCTTCTCCGCCGCCAAGCACGGGTCCGAACTGTCCTTCTACAAAGGCAATTCGTTTGCCCGCGGTAGTTTCGATGCAGAACTGAAGCTATTCAATAGGGATGAACAGGACTTCGTCGCTCTGCCAGTCGGCAACATGGTAGTGGGGGAGGTCACGCAGATTGGTGCCGGTGTCACGGAACTCAGCAAGGGTGATAGAGTGGCGGCTTCAGCCCCGTTTCGGGATCGTCACATTCTGTCCGCCCAGTCCTGCAGGAAACTGTCTGCAGACTTAGCTGACGAATCTGCCCTGTGCCTCGACCCGGCTATCTATGCAGTCGGTGCAGTGCGCGATGGTCACGTCAGGGGTGGAGATTGTGTGGCCGTTTTCGGCATGGGCGCTATTGGCCTCTGTGCGATACAGGTGGCACGCCACGCCGGTGCAGCATTCATCATAGCGGTAGATCCTCTACCTCAGCGGCAAGAAGCAGCTGCAGCACTGGGTGCGGATCTTGTGCTGAACCCGCTTGACTGCGACGCGGGGCTGGAAATCAAAAAGGCCACACAGAATAGAGGCGCCGATGTAATCATCGATTTCAGCGGCAACAAGGATGCCTTGCAGGATGCACTGCGCGGCATAGCCTTTGGCGGCTGTCTTGTGGCAGGTTCATTCCCGACCCCATACCCGGCAGGCCTGGATTTCGGAGCCGAATCACATCTCAACGTGCCAAACATTGTTTTCTCGCGCTCGTGTAGCGACCCCAACAAGGACCATCCACGCTGGGACTACGCGCGCATTTGTGAAACCGCCTGGCAACTCATACTAGACGGTAAGATCGACGGTCGTCCGATTGTGTCACCAGTGGTGCCGTTCGAGAACGCAAGGGAAGAATATCAGCGAGTCATCCCCGATGCTGCTGCCGGCATCAAACTCGGCCTCCGGCATTAGCAGGGATAAATGAACTATAAAAAAATAAATATTGATGAGATTCTAGCAGACCCTTTTTGTTTTCTTCATGAAGGCAAATACTATTTGACGGGCTCACATTGCAGCAGTCCTGGAAGTCATTCCAAATCTATTTTCCATATGTATGTATCAGACAATCTGGAAAATTGGGCGTATTCAGGAAGCTTAATGGCTCGTCCAGAATATGAGGGTTCAAAGAAGTGTAATTTTTGGGCCCCGGAAATTATGTTTTTGGATGAGAAATTTTATTTGTATTATACTGCGGATCAAGAGGGTGATCCTTATAAAAGGTTTATCCGGGTAGGCGTATCCGAACACCCCGAAGGTCCTTACGTTGATCAGGGTATTTGGCTGACAAAGGAAGCTTCTATTGACGGCAGCCCCTTTATAGATTCCAACGGGGAGATCTTTTTCTTTTATACGGGCAATGAGGGCAGTCCATTTGAGGGACAATTAGTCATGGATACATTTATTAATCCATTGGAGCTAAGCCAGAATCCAGAAAAAGTATTTCCAGATGAAAATGTAGAGTGGGAAGAAGGCGCGTTTATTTTAAAAGAGAAGGAAACATATTTTTTGTTTTCCAGCCAGGGTGATTGGCGAGATTCGAGTTATGGAATACGCATTGCTGAATCAAAAAGTATTACTGGACCCTGGAAAAGAATGGAAAAAGATGGCGAGGCATTTGTTCTCTTGAGTACGGACGAGCAATTAAATGGTCCTGGGCATAATTCTGTTTTTAGAAATGAAGCAGGAAAACCATTTATATGTTTTCATTCCTGGAATAAAGAAGGCACCGGCAGATACCCATGGCTGGGTGAATTAAATTTATAAAAAAATAGCAAACAACTGCTACTTTTACACTTAGACCTTTTGCTACGAGATTTATGAATAAACCAGGCTATAGTGGCATCTACAAAAGGAGACATAGTGAAATTAATAGCTTTTGCTGCAAGCAGCAGCACCAAATCGATCAATAAAAAACTGGTAACCTATGCTGCAGGTTTAGTGGATGGTGCAGAGGTGGAGATTCTCGATATAAATGACTATGAAATCCCGCTATTCAGTCAAGACCGAGAAGAAGAACTTGGACAGCCTGAGTTGGCAAAGGCATTTCGGGCAAAGTTTGAATCATGTGATGCTATTATCATTTCATTTGCGGAACATAATGGCTCATACACCGCAGCATACAAAAATCTCTTTGACTGGTGCTCACGGATTGATCGTAATGTCTACCAGGACAAACCGATGGTTTTACTCTCTGCTTCACCCGGCGGCGGTGGCGGGGCAAATGTTTTGGCGATGGCAATGAAATCGATGCCATATTTTGGTGGTGAGATAAAAGGCAGTTTCTCTCTAGCAAAATTTCACGCTAACTTTGATATGGTTGAAAATAAAATTTCTGATAGTGAGCTGGATGCTGAATTGAAAAAAGCAGTCGATAGTCTAAAGACTTAATTTTCAACTGAAATAGCTTTCCTTCGTCCTGCCCGGACAGGGGGGGCCGAAGCGGGACAGCAATTATCTGACACTCGGTAATTGGAGATTCCAAAGATGGACACCCATCTTTGGCTGCCAGAGGCAAAGGCTCTCTGTTTTCTCCTGACGGGGCAGAACTTAATCCGCCGGA
The DNA here is from genome assembly GCA_013215875.1 of Lentisphaeria bacterium. Classification (GTDB taxonomy): domain Bacteria; phylum Verrucomicrobiota; class Lentisphaeria; order JABSQK01; family JABSQK01; genus JABSQK01. The sequence continues at coordinate 2,492 of JABSQK010000480.1, read as the reverse complement.
GGCATATTTTTACATGTATTTATTTGAAGCCGTCGTCACCATCTAAGTGAAGACCTTCACCTTGACGTGTAATTGGCTCGGGTGCTTGATCGATGGGTACATTGGGACAAGCGTCGTTCCAGGTGTAGTCACTCTTTGCCCATTTTACGGCATTCTTTAAGACGAGTTTTACATTTTCGTCAAAATAGATAGGGTAGGTTTCATGACCCGGGCGGAAGTAGAATACTTTTCCATTGCCACGGTAGTAGGTAAGCCCAGAGCGGAATACTTCGCCACCTTCGAACCAGCTGATGAATATTTGTTCGTCTGCAGCAGGAACGCCAAATGGTTCACCATACATTTCCGTATGCGGAATTTCGAAATATTTATCGATACCTTGAGTAATTGGGTGAGCAGGGTTACATACCCAGAGACGTTCTTTTTCGCCAGCTTCGCGCCAGGTTAATGAACAACTCGTACCCATTAATTTTTTGAAAATTTTTGAGTAGTGGCCAGAGTGCAGGACAATGAGGCCCATGCCTTCCAGGACACGTTTGTGAACACGCGCGACAATTTCATCTTTCACATCGCCGTGGGCGCAATGTCCCCACCAGGTTAATACATCGGTATTAGCGAGAAGTTCTTCTGAAAGTCCATGTTCATCATCCTGGTCAAGAAATGCGGTAGTGACTTTAAAGTCGGCATCTTCTTCAAGGCCCTTGGCGATGACTGTGTGCATACCATCCGGATAGATGGACTTGACAACTTCATTTGTTTTTTCATGGCGGCCTTCGCCCCAGACTGTGATGTTTATCATGCGAAATTCCTTTGCTTTGTTAGATAGTTTCTCGTGCTAATACAGTTACTCCAGATATTTGCTTAGTCGAACGGACTTTACAGCATATTTTGGAACTATTAAGCATTTTCTGTACTTTGTTCGAGATAAAGTCGCAAGTCCGAGTAAATTCCGGTTTTCATTTTTATAAACTTAAGGTAAATTCAAGATTATAAAGATAGAACTGGGACGGACTTTTTTTGAAAGAAAATGACGATATAACAAACGCACTATTAGCAAAGCTTGAAAGATTCAGCGATCTCCCTGTATTGGAGCAGTGGCGTAAAGTCACTGAGGACTTACTGGATCCGACGATACCTATCGAGGTACATCAGGCATTGCATCAGAAGGTATTTTCCCAGTGGGATGGTATTGCTCCGGCCTGGTCACCAACAGAAGATGAAATAGCCTACAGCAATATTGGCCAAATCATGAAGGCAAAAGGCTTCGATAATTACGAGGATTTTTATAGATATTCAATTGAAAAGCACGGGGAATTTATTCATTTGATGCTGAGACGCTTAGGCATTGTATTTGAGCAGGTGCCAAGTGAAATTCTTAGCTTTGATAATGGCGAATTCGAGCCGGAGGCTGCGAGGCTCAGTGAAGAATTCGAGCCAGAGGCTGAGATGCCCAGTGTGGAAAGGCCTGTCTGGCTATCTGATGCATCGTTTAATATTGTGGAATCCTGTTTTTCAGCTGATGAATTTGCTATAGCAATTGTTGAAGATGCTGATGGGGCGATATCCAAGATCACTTATGGCCATTTAAAGCAAGATGTAGCTAAGGTGGTGAACAGCCTGGCGGCTCTGGGTGTAAAACCTGGCCAGAGGGTTGGTCTAGCAATGCCTATGAACAGTCGCTCTGTTGCAATTTATCTGGGGGTGATCGCGTATGGCGCGAGTATAGTAAGCGTCGCGGAAAGTTTTTCAGTAGAGGAAATGCGGATTCGTTTCGAGATTGCGAATCCCGCCTGCATTTTTACTCAGGATGTTATAGTGCGCGGCACAAAAGAATTGGCTCTCTATGAAAAGGTGTCTCAGGCAAGTTCTGCCAAATGTATAGTCTCTGCTGCTTCTGATTCATTATGTATTAATCTACGCGAACAGGATCTATCCTGGGACTCTTTTTTAATTGAATCGACTGAGTTTACTTTTGCACATAAAACCGCCGATGCTGAGATAAGCTTGCTATTCTCATCTGGTACGACAGGCAAACCAAAGGCTATTCCATGGAATCAGACAGTTGCATTGAGAGCTGCGAATGATGCCCACTTGCACCATGATAGTCATGCGGGTGATGTACTTTGCTGGCCGACCAGTTTTGGTTGGATGATGGGACCATGGCTGGTATTTGCAGCACTGCTTAATAGGGGAAGCATTGCACTAAGCCAGCAATTGCCGACAAGCCGGGGCTTCGGTGAATTTGTACAGAATGCAGGAGTAACAATGTTGGGCCTGGTACCAAGTCTTGTAAGTGCATGGCGTGCATCGGGCTGCTTGGATGGACTCGACTTGAATGCGATACGGGTATTTTCGTCTACGGGTGAATGCTCAAATGCAGATGATATGTTTTATTTAATGAGCCGGGCAAATTATAAACCGGTAATCGAATATTGTGGCGGTACAGAAATCGGCGGGGGCTATATCACTGGTTCTGTGGTGCAGCCCGCTATACC
>JABSQK010000048.1 GCA_013215875.1 Lentisphaeria bacterium | reverse complement strand
AGTGGCAAGCTCTTATGGAAACGGCATCTGGGCGAGCTGGGTTCTGCTGACCTTACACTGACAAAAGATGCTCAGCGCCTTTTTGCTAAGCTTGCTACACGTACCTATTGTTTTGATAAAACTGGGAAGATGCTCTTTCAGCTGGAAAGTCCGGGTAATGGAATTGCTGCAACCGGGTTTAAACTGGGCGACCATTTACTCTATATTGATTCGGCTCAGCAGCGTATCTACCAGGCCGGGCAATTGGAATTGAGATGCCTGGACTTCAATGGTAAAGTTCTCTGGCGCTATGATGATATCCCTAATTGCACAGAGAAGATGGACTTTTACCTTCGTCGTGGATCACTTGTAAAAGCAGTCTCAAAGGACTATGTCCTCGTAAACTTCTTTGGCATAAAGAAAAGTATATTCGATACCTTTGTCGATTATTGGAAGCCTGAGCTGATGCTTTTGTCAGCAACTGATGGTAAGGTGATTTGGCGCAAGAAAAATATGCCACTTAATTTTGGCCAGGCTTTGATCATTGCTAAGAAGGTTGTCGTATATACTGAAAGTGGCGACCTGCAGATTTATGATCCAAAAGGAAAACTTTTGAAAATTCTGAGGCCCGGGCCAGGTATAGATACGATGAAAGCAGTACCTGGAAAATTTGCTATAATTGCCAGCGCTTTAGTTACCAAGGACGTCGGAAAAATTCCTTTAAATCACTCTAAGCTGCTTTATATGATTGATCTCGAAAATGGCAATCTGCAAAACATTTCAGAAAAACATGAGATCGCTGACTTTGCTGTAGGAGCAGGGATTCTGCTTTCCGACTGGTCGGGCCAAATAGTGATGACCGATTTTTCAGCTAAGAAGCTTTGGTCAACTGTGAATCCTGGTTCTGCAAAACTTGCTTTCCTTAAGGATGGGGTGCTTTGTGCCACGAGCCTTGGTAAACTATATCTGCGGGATATCGCGAATGGAAAGATTCGCAAGACCATCGACTTAAATGCCTACAACTATCCCGGAAATTCTGGAAAGGATATACAGCGTATTAAGGGTGAAGCGGCCTTAATGCAAACTGATGCGGGTAAACTGCAGTCTGCAATTACACCTGGGAATGGCATTGTGGATATAAGTAAAACCTTGCTTAAAGATGGGACTTGGCCCGGGGTGCCCGTGTTTAAGGATCCATCTGCGGGCAATTGCTTGAAGATAATCGACAAAGCAATCGAGACAGAAATAAACTGTGAGCCCAATAACAGTTATTTAATTCAGCTTCATTTACGCATGGAGAAATCCCGAAAACCTTTATTGCCTTATCGGTTTAATATTCGCTCCACATCGCTTGAACGTCTGGTTGTTGAAGTAAGGGCCGGGAAAAAGCTGATCTATCAAGTCTCACTAGCTGGATCCGATTCCTGGGTTGAGAGACAGCTTGCTTTTAAAAGCGGTGAATACAAAAAGCTGACATTGCGAATCTATCAGGAATGGTATGTCGACTTTCCAAGAGGACAGGAAGAGTCAAAGAAAGTTTCCTTGAGCAAACGGAAAGTCACGGCCGCTATGTTGATTGCCGGTCTACAGTGTCGCAAGTTAAAGTACGGAACAGATAACCTACTAGCCAACAAAGCAAAACTTGGGGTGAAGATGATTATACCGAATCCTATGCAGCACCTTATCCATAAAGTAAATCATAAGCCACGCTTACCATGGATGACATTTTTTGATGGCAAGATTTCAGATCAGCAAACATCCTGGTTGCGCAGTAATTCAGCAGGGATCACGGATCTGCCATTGGCTGATGTAGGGCAGGGCGGCTGGAACCATGCCACCCTGGAAGTGTCTCTTGGAACCACGCGGAAGCTTTCTGCAATTGCTGTATACGAGGATCCTCTTATGCCGCGAAAGATTGATAAAAGTTGGTGTGGGCGTTTGCTGCGTACGCAGAAAACCTTGGATTATGCAGTATTGGTTCACGATGTGGATCTAGGAAAATGGGTGCCTGTTGGTGCAGTACAGAAGAATGAAAATTATTTTAACTTGTTCACATTTAAATCACGCAATGTAGATAAGATTGCTTGGTTCTGGACAAAAGGCGATGATTGGCATATCCGCCTGAGTGAAATCGAAGCCTATGGTAACGAGGATGATATCCCAGAATTTGATGATCTCGAAGCCGATGACGACGACGACGAGATTGAATTTTGAATTTGTAGTTAAGTGATTGTTGTCAGTCTCAGATGTCTCTTGCAATTTGAGTGTTTTTCTATGTAGTTAAGGCATCGTTGCCACTTCGTTCTCATCTCCAAGTTTCTTCGCGTTGCCTAACGGCTGCTGCCTGTTCAACTGCGGCTCACCAAGAACTAGGGGATACTTCATCACTCCGCTCTTTTTCTGAAGCCAAGTTTAAATGAAAATGGGCCTTTGATATTTTTCCAGGTGAAGCTTAGTTGTGCAGCGGTGATGACGAAAATATCTTCTTCTTTTTCTGTTTCTATAAATATATCGTATTTGTTAAATGGCTCACTCATTTGAATTAGGACTTTTTTTGCCCGGGTAGTTTTGCGTATCCAATCCCTGCCCAGGTTGAGACTAAAGTCACTGCGATCTTTGCCATCGAATGTCATGTGAGTGGAATCACTTGTTAAGCGGTCGAAGTATTCGAGGGCGACTTCATAGGTGGCATTGGGAGTGGGATTGCTCATGGCGATGGCAATATGGTCATCGTTGAATGTATAGGTGATGAGTTCTTTTCCCGTCGGTGTTTGGACCGTCATTTTGTTGCCTTTTATATCTACTTTACAGGGAATGCCCAAATGATTGTTGGGTAATTTTTTGACGATTGCCCAGTCCTTTTTGTTGACATATGCATCAATCATATGCCTACCGGTCATACTTGATGTGCGTTTATCTAAAACACGAACCACACGCCCAATTCCTCTGGAGGTCCAGAAACTCGGGGCGACGGTTCGTATCTGATCATTAGGATCCTTCATGTAGCAGATAATCCCAGTGTATTTGCAAATATGTATTTCGTAATTAGCCGTACGAATAATATAAAAAGTGCCATCCACTTTCCGTGTTTCTGTAACGGAAAATCCAACAGACAGGGGGATCTCAAGTACCTGGCTGCTGCCAGTACTTGAGTTCGCCCGCACCGACATCGCTTGCAGTTTTCCCGTAACTGGAGCAGTCTTTCCTGCCGTAACACGGAAACTAATTTCGTGATATGCATCATTAGTAAAATTAACCGTAGGCTTTGCTGGAGTCACAGTAATGCCTTTTGGCAATGTAAACTTCAATGTTGCATTTTTGAGCGATGGATCATGACGTTTTACTAAGAGACGAATGCTGTTTGAACGTGTTCCTTTGTTTAGTCTTACCACAGGAATCGTCGGGCTCCATGGGCGTATCTCTAGAGCATTGGTGATGATGACCGGAATGGAAGGACCATTCACTATAACGGGCTTTTCTGATGCCACATTTTTCTCCGGTCCGCCACGGTAGCTTGCTTTAATTGAAATAGTCGGCGATCTCAAGCCTTCGAAGTCTTTTGGAACAGATACTGTAAGCGTAACAGTAATGGATTTTTTTGCTTTTAGACTGCTCGGTAATTTAGGCTGGACTTGAATTTGCAGTCCGTCATTTTTAGCATCTTTCTTTGACAGACCATTGCTTATAGTCAGAGCCAAATCGGTTAAAGGTTTCTTATATAAATTTTTTAATATCAGGGTGAACGATTTCTTTTGTCCTGGAATTAGTTTAATAGTCTTACTATTTCCAGTGATCGCCAGCCAAACGCTCTCTGCTTTTGTTTCGAGTTGATAAGTTCGATAGCCCTTCAGGCTTTTCTTTGATTTAACTTTTTTGCCATTGAGAAATAGTTTCTTCGCATTTGGTGCATAGATTCGGCAGCTTGTAATAGTGCCACGCATGTGGACTTCTTTTCCCTGTATGCGGATCCATGCATAATTACTGAAGCTCATGTATTCATTCGAATCAGCCTGATTCTGTAGACGTTGAGCAGTCTCTGTAATTGCCACTGCTACGAGGTCTCTGTAATTTGGTCCCTTGATTACTGCGGCACCAAAATCGTTTCCCTTGGCAAGATCAGAAAAACTCAAAACAGCTTTGTCTTTGCCATCATAGGGTTCGTGCAGAGCAATGAAAAGCCCGCGTTGCCCATAGCGTATTGCAGCAAACATGGGAATGGAGCCTTCGCTGTTCGTGTTGCTAATTCCTCGAGGTGCATCAGGCAGGTAAGGGCCTTCGGCAAATGAATAGGCGCTTTTCGCTTCACCCAGCATAGTCATGCGGACACCAACTGTTTGATTGAACCAGGCTTTTCCCCAGTACCCCTGGCCCCTTATTACTCCCTGTGTATTCTGAACCCAAGTGGCGCGCATGGGACCATCATGTTTTTCAATGATCCGTTCCCGTTTAGGGGTATTTTTAAAACGTGGGATGAGCAAGGCATTCTTATTATTCAGGGCACTCTCATAGTCTGTGCTCAGACGGCCAAAGCCATGCAGGAACCAGATGTATTCGCGGGTTTTATCTTTTTCACGCCCTTGATTACGAATATCAAAAACATCAAAGAGATAATCCTCTGTAAGAATCAATGCACGTGTTTGTAAAATCCATGGCATGGCTTCCGGTCGCTTCCAAGTACTGTCTGGTGATAATGGATTGTTGTTCCAGTTTTCATCATATGGATCTCCAGTAACGGCGGTGAATTTAAGATCATTATTAAAGTCTTTACGAAGCTTTTGGTATTTTCCTAAGCCATTAAATGATCCTTCCGGCTGTTTGCGGTTGACCAGTACAGTGTTGTGGCAGACGGCATCGTGCGTCCAACGGATCTTTCTGGGTTCGTATTGTTGCACATCAATATCCGGATAAATTAAACGGCCTTTTGCATGGAATATGAGCTGCATCATATCGTGATGTCCATGCAGGTATTTGTAACTTTGGTTCAGATTCATCCAGGCGACTGGTTTACCAGAGTGCCAATAATTTGAAGTTTCATCGGCGCGCATCATAGCATGCCCACCGCGAAGTTCGGCATAGGATGCTGCTGGCGGCGGATCAACTTTTTCTGGAAGTTCAACACCATGGGTCAATCCAGTAAAATTAAATAAGTTCCAATTTGCATGGTGGCGCCGCTCTGGCGTTTGCTTTAGGAACCATGCATACTTCGCGTCCTTGAACCGGCGATAGGCAATTTCCAGGGCATAGCCTAAGGTTCTGGTATCTTGATGATTTCCTTTCTGGAACGTCGGTTGGTTGATCAGGAAATTATCCCCGGGACTCGCTGAATTGGGCCGGTGGCTTCCCGCATCCCCCCAGCTTACTAGGCGAATACTACCATTACCCACAGCGGTTTTTTCCAAAGGGTAGGCCAGCGAAATAAAACCATCGATAATTTTCTGAAGGGTGGTGAACTCACCTTTATATGGATTTTTAGCTTTGTATTTATATAGGTCTTCACCACCACTATTAGCGCTCATTTCAGCAAAGGATAATGCCGGCATTAGTCCGGTACGCATACCATAAAGCGTTGGTTCTATCCAAAAACGACCATCCCTGAACTTGGTCATATAGTTCTTGAAACCACCCCGTGGTGAATTGATTGCGAAATCAATAAGTCCTTTGTCATGAGTCATGAACCCGATAGCGGCAAGACCATGATGAACCAGGAAGACCATACTGGGTGAGCCGTTATATTTCTTCACCCATGTCATGCGAGCATGGCCAAATTCACGCATCGTTTTTAAAATTTTCGCCTTATCTTCAGGGCTGGTCATGCTGGCAACCATATCGAACTTCAAGGCAGGTCGTGCCACATTCCAATCATAACGCCCACGTTTGAAACTAGTCACCCAGCTCTTTGCCTTGGCCACCGTATCGGTACGAGCCCAATGCCGTAGATCATCCAAAATGGGTTGTCCGTATTTTTTGTCACCTGTTACCAAATAGCGCATCCCTGCATCCCACCAATAGATCCCGTATTCATTTTTATCTTTAAGAAAGAGATCAGATTTTTTAAGAATCTCTGCCCATTGTTTTTTCCAGGGATCTTTGCTGATCTTTAGTTTTATTTCGGCGATCATTTTATGATTGAGATTCAGGTGCGGATATGTTTTCTGCTCCGCAAATGCTGAATTAAAACATGCAAAAGCAAGTAATATAAATCGTATAAATTGGGTCATTCTATTTCTCCATTATATTCTTAAGTATAAATTTTCTTACTTTCCTAAACCCTGGCCCATATCTTCACCAAAAATATTATTAAGATGGTTTGGGTCGAGGGAGTTCGATTCGGGTCGTGGGTTATCTGTCCAATTACCAGAGGGATCTTCCCCGCGACATATAATTGCATTTTTGCCCCAATTGGTTAATGGCACAACAGTGGGCGGTGCGTAGCGAATCGTCAGGCCACAACGTCGGCGAGCAGATGTATTAGGGGATGATCCATGTGCAAGCATATCTGCATGCAAGGAAATTTGTCCCGCTTTCAAATTATTGCTGAACGGTTTTCCATAGGAGTCGATCTGTGTTATTTCGCGGCTCAGGACAGCGTCTTCATTTGAAGTTTTCCAATCGAGATGGCCAAGACGATGTGTGCCGGGAATAAAACACATGGCTGAATTTTCTTCATCGACATCATCGATTGCCAGCCAGGCTGTTACTGTATTCGACGGTGTCAGGGGCCAGTAAGATGCATCTTGATGCCATGGCACATGTTTCGTATCATAGGGCATTTTACAAAAGAAGTGCGTTCCCCAGCAAATGATATCCGGGCCAATAATGTCTTCAACAGTATCCAGTATTCGTGAATTTGTGCAAATATCCCACAAGTCTTTACAGGCAGTCTGGTAGCCATTTATTGCATATCCATCATTGCCGTTCTGATTATTTTCTTGCATGAGCGTATCAAAGAAATCGAGATGATCCCTAGCTTCAGTTTCGCTGAATATCGCCAAGCCAGAGATGAAGCCATTGTGATTATAGTCTGCAATTTGCTCATGACTTATTTTTTTTGGCGCGTCTGTTTTTACATCCGTAAATCGCAGGTCTCTTTTGCTTTGCCAATCAGTCAATTTAACTTCCTTCATAATCTTTACTTTTAATTGCTTTATCCTATATTTCGATGACATTTATTCAAGCGCTTAATTAATGAATATTGAGCGCTTTTATACTCATTTACAGAGGATAGATTTCAATGAAGCAGCAATTTATAGACGATGGTTTTATTATATTGAAAGGTATAATTGAGGGCGATTTGCTAAAACGCATTCAGGATCAATGCGAACATTTGAGCGATTTGCGCGATCAGGGAAAAACGTCCTGCCCGCAGCGCGAACAAAATGTACTCCAGCCTGAATTTTTCCATCGCAGTTATATTGAATTTATGAATAACGAGCGCATGAATGATTTTGTCTATGATTTACTGGGGAAAGAAAATGCTATTTTTGTGGGCCTGTCGATTCTATTGGGTTACGATACGGAAGCAATCATTTCCTGGCACCATGATATCCTTGGTCCAAGGGATTTAAGCCCGGAATGGATCTGTCGTCAGGAGCAAATTCTACAGGCCAACTTTGCCGCATTCTCTGATAAGGCATTATGGATAGTTCCAGGTAGTCATTGCCGCCTTAATACAGCAGAAGAAAATGCCCACATAGAAAAATATAAAGATGTTCCACTTATTTCAAAAAAAGACGAATTCAAAGCTCTTGGTGGCGATGTGGTTCGCGATATGCCCGGGGCCGTGAATGTGGAGTTGGATGCCGGTGATATCGTCATTTACAATAACCTGCTGTGGCATTGTGCAGAATACGACCCCAAGATTAAACGCGGCGCGATACACCCGGATTGGTTGCATACCAAAATTTTTGAAGATTTTCCCAACATTCGTCAGGGCTTAAATGGGCATCCCTGGCTTCTCGATAATGAGTTTATGGGCGAGCTCGGGCCACATTTTGGCCATCAGGTAGATTTATTTCTGAAGCAGAGAGAAAAATACAAAGATGAGTTCAAAGATACTGAATAACACAAAACCGATTTACTGAATACCTGGCAGAAATTTCTTATTTTGGCCTTATAGTGGGACTGTTGTATAGACTGACTTGACTTTAATTGCTGCCTATACATTTTATAACGAAACTAAAGGATTGACTATGTTATATAGACGTTTTGGACGAACTGAGATACAAATGCCTGTTTTAAGCTGCGGCGGAATGCGCTACCAGAGATCCTGGCAGGATATAAAACCTGAAGATCTAGATGCAGAAAATCAGAAAAATGTCAAAGAAACGATCGATCGCTCCTTAGATCTTGGCATTAACCATATCGAAACTGCTCGTGGCTATGGCTCGAGTGAATATCAACTTGGCCGTTTTCTCAAGGATTATAAACGCGATGAGATCACTGTACAAACCAAAGTCGGTCCACAGGATTCACCGGAAAAGTTTCTCGAGGTATTTGAAACCTCTATGAATAATTTGCAATTGGATTACCTCGACCTGTTTGCTTTTCATGGGGTCAATACCGATGGCATTCTCGATAAATGCCTCGATCGCAATATGGAAGCGGCGCTGAAACTGAAAGAGCAAGGACGCATACGCAATATTGGGTTTTCAACACACGGCATGGAAAGCACCATCACAAAAGCCTGCGAAACCGGGCAATTCGACTATGTCAATGTACACTGGTATTACTTCGACCAAATGAACCTGCCTTCAATCGATGCGGCAGCGAAAAATGATATGGGTGTATTCATTATCAGTCCGTCTGATAAGGGCGGTATGCTTTATGAAGCACCGCCTAAACTGATTGATCTATGCAAACCTTTTAGTCCGATCGGATTTAATGGATTGTTTTGCCTGGCAAATGAAAACGTGCATACCCTTAGCATAGGTGCATCGCGTCCGAGTGACTTTAATGACCTGTATCATATTGTTGATCAAGTACCCAATGCAAAGGAGTTGGTAGCACCAGTGATCAGTCGCTTGGATGACGAATTTGAAAATGTACTGGGAAAAGACTGGGTAGGGAATTGGCGCACGAATTTACCGGAATGCTATGAAATTCCTGGTGAAATAAATGTCTACCAGATTTTACGCCTGCTCGGGATGTACGAAACATTTGGTTTTGAGAAATTTGCTAAGTGGCGTTACAATATGATGAACAATGCAAGTGACTGGTTTCCCGGGCACAGTGTAGATAAAATCGACTGGGAATCTCTAGAGAAAGCACTCGCAGATTCACCCGTAAAAAGCGATATTCCTGCTAAATTGAAAAAAGCGCATGAATTGTTAGCCGGCGAAGCAATGGCGCGATTGAGTCAGTCCTAATAGATGCAGACAGTTTCTAAAGCCGATAGCAAAATACTCAAGCTGCTTCAATCTCGCCAGGGTCGAAAGAAATC